>CALMOI010000089.1 GCA_937871735.1 uncultured Comamonadaceae bacterium | reverse complement strand
AACTGGGCCAGCGCGGCGCGGCTGGTGACGGTGGTCGCGTCCACGCCTTGCAAGCGGGCGGCCATCGCCGGGGCGTGCGCTTGGGCGTGGGCAATCAGGCCGGGCAAGGCCCGCAGCAGCTCGGCTTCGCGCAGTTCGGGGCTGCGCTGCTCCAGCGGGTCAAAAAACGAAGTCATGGATCGGTTCCTAGGCGAGGGACTGGGTCGGGACAAAAAGAAGGGCACGCAGCCGCAGGGGCTGGATCAGGCCAGCCAGCGCTTGCGGCGCTTGTAGCTTTTCACGTCCTTGAAGCTCTTGCGCTCGCCGCCGCCCACGCCGAGGTAGAACTCCTTCACGTCCTCGTTGCTGGCCAAATCGGCGGCAGCGCCGTCCATCACCACCCGGCCACTTTCCATGATGTAGCCGTAGTCGGCGTACTTCAGCGCCATGTTGGTGTTTTGCTCGGCCACCAAGAAGGTGACTTTCTCTTTGGTGTTCAGGTCTTTGACGATGTTGAACACCTCTTCCACGATCTGCGGAGCCAGCCCCATGCTGGGCTCGTCCAGCAGCACGATGTTGGGGTTGGACATCAGGGCTCGACCGATGGCGCACATCTGCTGCTCGCCACCCGAGGTGTAGGCGGCTTGGCTGGTGCGGCGGGTCTTCAGGCGCGGGAAATAGTTGTAGACCTTCTCCAAATTGCGCGCGATCTCGGCTTTGTCCGTGCGGGTGTAGGAGCCGGTCATCAGGTTTTCTTCGATGGTCAGGTGGGCAAAGCAGTGACGCCCTTCCATCACCTGCACCACGCCCCGGCGCACCAAGTCGGCGGGACTGAGGTTTTCGATGCGCTCGCCGCGCAGCTCAATGCTGCCCTTGGTGACTTCGCCGCGCTCGCCGCGCAGCAGGTTGGAGATGGCGCGCAGCGTGGTGGTCTTGCCCGCGCCGTTGCCGCCCAGCAGTGAGACGATGCTGCCCTCGGGCACTTGCAGCGACACCCCTTTGAGCACCAGGATCACGTGGTTGTAGATGACCTCGATGCCATTGACGTTGAGAACGATGTTGTTGGGTTCCATAACTTGTGACCTGTTGATCAAGGGGCGGCGCGGCGCACGATCAGGACTGGCAGTCCGCAGGCGTGCGGGGCGTGATCTTCTTTTCGGTGGCGTACTTGGCAGCGGTGGACTTGACCAGGGGCTTGATGACCTGTTCGTCGGCTTGCAGCCAGTCGGAGGTGAACTTCCAAACCTTGCCGTCCCAGGTGTGGATACGCGCCCAGGCCGAGCCCATGTGGTCGGTACACGAGGTGCTGATGGGGCGCATCACCCCGGCAAAGCCCAGCCCATCGAGCTTGGCTTGGGTCAGATTCAGGTTTTCCAGACCCCAGCGGATTTGTTCGCCGGTCATGACCTTGCCCTTGCCAAAGCGCTCTTGCGCGGCGCGCACGCCTTCGATGCCCAGCATGGCGCTCATGGCACCGCGCATGTACAGCACTTGGCCCACGTCAGCCTTGGGGCCGGTGCCCTGACCCTTGTCGTGCACCATCGCCAGCACGTCCTTGACCAGCTTGGACTGGGGTTCGGCCCCGTGCTGCATGGTCACGGCGTTGTAGCCCTTGGCCCCGTCGGCCACGTCCTTCACATCGGGCTCAGCGCCAGCCCACCACACGCCGTACATCTTTTCGCGCGGGTAGCCGGTGGCTTGGGCTTCTTTGATGGCGGTGGAGTTCATCACGCCCCAGCCCCACAGCACCACGTAGTCGGGCTTGGCTTGGCGCACTTGCAGCCAGGTGGCTTTTTGCTCGACGCCAGGGGCGGTCACCGGCAGCAGTTGCAGGTCAAAGCCCAGCAGCTTGGCGCGCTCTTGCAGCAGCGGGATGGGTTCTTTGCCAAAGGGGCTGTCGTGGTAGACCAGCGCGAACTTCTTGCCCTTGAGCTTGTCCAGGCCGCCTTCTTTTTTGGCTATGGCTTGCAGGATGGCGTCAGCGGCCACCCAGTAAGTGCCAGCGATGGGGAAGTTCCACTTGAACACCGAGCCGTCGGCGCTTTCGCTGCGGCCATAGCCAATGGTCACCACCGGCACCTTGTCCACCGGGGCTTTTTCGGTGATGGCGAAGGTCGCGCCTGTGGACAGGGGCTGCACAAAGCTCGCGCCCTTGCTCTTCAGGCGCTCGTAGCACTCCACGCTGCGGGCGGTGTCGTAGCCGGTTTCGCACTCTTCAAAAGCGATCTTCACGCCGTTGATGCCGCCACGGGCATTGACCAGCTTCAGGTAATCGACAAAGCCGTTGGCCCACGGCACGCCGTTGGGGGCGTAGGGGCCAGTGCGGTAGGACAGCACGGGCACGAACTGTTCCTTGGCCTGGGCGTAGGCGGCGGTGGTCACTACGGTGGTGCCAGCCAGCACCAGCGAGACGGCGAGGGTCAGGTTGCGAAGCTTCATGGATTCATCCTTGTAGAAAAAGTGGTTGAAGCAGAAAACGAAGTTCAGGGACTCAGTGCGGGAAGGGCCACAGCCGCAGCTTTTGCTTGGTCACCGACCAGAGCTTGGCCAAGCCGTGCGGCTCGACGATCAGGAACCAGACGATCAGCCCGCCGAAGATCATCAGTTCGGCGTGCGAGACGCCTGCGGTTGAGATTTCCACGCCCACCAAGCTGGCCAGCAGCGGCAGGAACTGATTCAGCGCAATCGGCAGCACCACGATGAAGGCCGCGCCAAAGAAGCTGCCCACAATGGAACCCAGCCCGCCGATGATGACCATGAACAGCAGCTTGAAAGACTGATCCACCGAAAAGGCCGCAGGCTCCCAAGCGCCCAGGTAGATAAAGGCCCACAGCGCCCCTGCCACGCCGACGATGAAGGAGCTGACCGCAAACGCGCTGAGCTTGGCAAACATGGGGCGGATGCCGATCACTGCCGCCGCCACGTCCATGTCGCGGATCGCCATCCACTCACGGCCTATGGCCCCACGCACCAAGTTCTTGGCCAAGAGGCCGACCACGCACAGCACCGACAGGCACAGCAGGTACTTGCTGACCGCGCTTTCAATCGGCAGGCCAAACACTTGCAGATTCGACACCGAGACCGAGCGCCAAGCCTTTGCGCGCGCATGTTTCGAGCACGTGCTGAGGACCCTCGAGGCCCACGCAGGCGTCGCATCCATCATGGTGGTGTCGAGCGACGCCGAGGTGCTGGCGACCGCGCGCGCCCGCGGCCACTTGCCGCTCAAAGACCCGAGCGACGCCGTGCGCCT
>CALMOI010000088.1 GCA_937871735.1 uncultured Comamonadaceae bacterium | reverse complement strand
TTCAGGGTGATGACGGCGATGGAGGCGAGGGTGTCGTACATGGGGAGTGTTCTTGCTAAATGCTGCATGCTGGGTGGTGATTTGTGCAGCATTCTGCATCATTTGCCGACCGCTGCGGGCGTTCGGATTTTCGGGGTTGTTTTTTGTTACTTGTTCGGAAACCCGTGAGATGGCCTGGCGGGGTGACAGTTGAATTTCCTTGTAAATCAATAACTTGCGTTGTTTCTGAAGCTGGCATTCTTTGTGCGAATAGAGATTCCTACCGCGCTCAGCGTGGTTGATACCTATCAAATCGGAGACATACCCATGCCAGCAGCTACTTTCCGTTCAGAGCACGACCTTTTGGGTGACCGCGAGGTGCCATCTGACGTTTACTACGGTGTACACACCCTGCGCGCCGTGGAAAACTTCCCGATCACCGGTTTACCGATCTCGATCTACCCGGATTTGCTGCGGGCTTTGGCGCAAATCAAGCTGGCGGCGGCGCAGTCCAACCAGCAACTGGGCTTGCTCGATGCCCGCCGCACCGATGCCATCGTGGCCGCGTGCCGCGAGGTGATGGATGGCCGCTTGCACGATCAGTTCGTGGTGGATGTGATCCAAGGCGGCGCGGGCACCTCGACCAACATGAACGCCAACGAGGTGATCGCCAACCGTGCGCTGGAAATCCTCGGCCACCAGCGCGGCGAGTACCAGCACCTGCACCCCAACGAGCACGTGAACATGAGCCAGTCCACCAACGATGTCTACCCGACCGCGTTGAAGCTGGCGACTTACACCGGCATCTTCCGTTTGGTTGAGGCGATGGCCTACCTGCGCAGCGCCTTCGAGCGCAAAGCGGTTGAATTTGCCGACGTGCTGAAAATGGGCCGCACCCAATTGCAAGACGCCGTGCCCATGACGCTGGGCCAAGAGTTCTCGACTTACGCCGTCATGCTGGGCGAAGACGAAGAGCGCCTGAAAGAAGCCGCTCTGCTGATCCGCGAAATCAACTTGGGCGCGACTGCCATTGGCACCGGCATCAACGCCCACCCGGACTACGCGCCGCTGGTGTGCCGTCGCCTGATTGAAGTCAGCGGCGTGCCCGTGGTAACGGCCCCGAACTTGATTGAAGCCACGCAAGACTGCGGCTCGTTCGTGCAACTGTCGGGCGTGCTCAAGCGCGTGGCGGTCAAGCTGTCTAAGGTGTGCAACGACTTGCGCTTGCTGTCGTCAGGCCCGCGTGCCGGTTTGGGTGAAATCAACTTGCCTGCGCGCCAAGCCGGCTCGTCGATCATGCCGGGCAAGGTCAATCCGGTGATTCCTGAAGTGGTCAACCAGATCGCGTTCGAGGTCATCGGCAACGACATGACCGTGACCTTTGCTGCTGAAGCCGGTCAACTGCAACTCAACGCCTTTGAACCCATCATCGCCCACAGCCTGTTCAAGAGCGTGCTGCACCTGCAAAACGGCTGCCGCGTGCTGGCCGATCACTGCGTGGACGGCATCACCGCCAACCGCGAGCTGCTGCGCGAAACCGTGGCGCGCTCGATTGGCATCGTGACTGCACTCAACCCGTACATCGGCTATGCCAACGCCACCGAAGTGGCTGCCGAAGCCTTCCGCAGTGGCCGTGGCGTGGCCGAAGTGGTGCTGGAGCGTGGCTTGCTGAGCGCTGAGCAATTGGCCGACATCCTGCGCCCCGAGGTGTTGACCCGTCCGCAAATGATTCCGACCGCCAAGGTCTGAGCATCAACCTATTCCTTTCAACTCAACCACAAAAAAGACCAACGCATGAAAATTAATCGTCTCACCTTGATGGTTTTTATGGCCATGATTTTGGGCGTGGGTGTGGGCTACGCCTGCAACACGCTGGCTACCCCCGCCGCTGCCAAAGACATTGCGGGCTACTTCAGCATCTTGACCGATGTGTTTTTGCGCATGATCAAGATGATCATTGCGCCGCTGGTGTTTGCCACCTTGGCCGCTGGCTTGGCCAATATGGGCGACTCCAAGGCTGTGGGTCGCATTGGTTTCCGCGCCGTGGCGTGGTTCTTGGCGGCTTCGTTCATCTCGCTGTTGTTGGGCTTGGTGTTCTCCAACCTGTTGCAGCCTGGCGTGAATCTGAGCGTGCCGTTGCCTGAAGTTGGTACTGCCACCAACATCAAAACCAGCGCGCTGAACTTGAAAGAGTTCGTGACCCAAGTGTTCCCCAAGAGCATTGTGGAAGCGATGGCCAGCAACTCCATCTTGCAAATTTTGGTGTTCTCGGTGTTCTTTGGTTTGGCGCTGGGCCACTTGCACAACCAAGCCGCCCGTTCGCTGGTTGCCACGCTCGATGAAGTCGTGCACGTGATGCTGAAGGTCACTGACTACGTGATGCGCTTCGCTCCGGTGGGCGTGTTCGGTGCCGTGGCCGGTGCCATCACCTTGCAAGGCATTGGCATGTTGGGCGTGTTCGGCAAGTTCATGCTGAGCTTCTACATCGCGCTGGCTGCTTTGTGGGTGGTGCTGATTTTTGCGGGCTATGTGGTGTTGGGCAAAGAAGTGTTCCGCCTGATCAAGCTGGTGCGCACCCCGATGTTGATTGGTTTCTCGACCGCCAGCAGCGAATCGGTATACCCCAAGCTGATGGAGCAGTTGGAAAAGTTCGGTGTCAGCCCCCGCGTGACAGGTTTCGTGCTGCCCTTGGGCTACTCGTTCAACTTGGACGGCTCCATGATCTACACCACCTTCGTGTCGATCTTCATCGCTCAGGCGTACCACATCGACATGCCTTTGGCCGCGCAGTTCACCATGCTGTTGGTGCTGATGGTGTCGAGCAAAGGGATTGCAGGCGTGCCGCGTGCTTCGTTGGTGGTGGTGGCTGCCGTGCTGCCGCTGTTCAACTTGCCTGAAGCGGGCGTGTTGCTGATCTTGGGCATCGACCACTTCTTGGACATGGGTCGTACCTTGACCAACGTGCTGGGCAACGCGATTGCCACCGCTGTGGTCGCCAAGTGGGAAGGCGCGATTGTTCCGGTTGACCCGGCACTGGCTGACGCTGAAAACGCCTTGCCCGCTGAAGGCGACGACCAAGCCCCGATCAAACGCAAGGCTTAAAACAGCCAGTCGTGTTCAACCTTGTGCGCCGCCGTTGCCCACGATCAAGTTGAACACTTCGCGCAGCAGCACCAGTTCATTCATGGCGCTGCTGCGCAATTGACTCATCGGTTTGAAACTGCCGCCCAAGGCTTCGAGGGCGGCTTT
>CALMOI010000087.1 GCA_937871735.1 uncultured Comamonadaceae bacterium | reverse complement strand
CCGTGATCGAGGTGCGGCCGATGCGGGTCACGCCGCCGAAGAACGACAGGATGTCGCCCACGCGCACCGGCTGCTTGAAGATGAACTGGTTCACCGCCACCGTGGCCATGCGCCCCTGCACGTAGCGCGCCGGGACGATGGAGCCCGCAATGTCCACCTGCGCCATCACCCAGCCGCCGAAGATGTCGCCGTTGGGGTTGCAGTCGGCGGGCATGGGCACGACTTTGAGCACCAGTTCCTTGTCTGTGGGCAAGGGCACGCGGGGCGCATTGACCGGCGTGTAATTGGAATGAATGCCTTGTGGGGCGTGATGACTGCATTCGGTGGACATGGGCACAATCTCCGGTTTACCAGCAAAAGATTGTCCCCCATGCGTCGTCACGGTGAATCTGCCCCCGTCATTGCCCCCGAGCCCGGCGTGCCGCGTTCCGACTGGGCCACGCTCAAACGCTTATTCCCGTATTTGTGGCGCTACAAATGGCGCGTGCTGGCGGCGTTGACTTTCATGATCGGGGCCAAGCTGGCCAACGTGGGCGTGCCGCTGCTGCTCAAAACCTTGGTCGATACCATGACGCCCAGCACCAATCCGGTGGTGGTCGCCGCGCTGGTCGTGCCGGTGGGATTGCTGCTGGCCTATGGCGGGCTGCGGCTGTCAACCACGCTGTTCACCGAGCTGCGCGAGTTGGTGTTCGCCAAAGCCACGCAGGGCGCGGCGCGCTCGATTGCGCTGCAAACCTTTGAACACCTGCACGCGCTGAGCCTGCGCTTCCACCTGGAACGCCAGACCGGCGGCATGACACGCGACATTGAACGCGGCGTGCGCGGCATTGAATCGCTGATCTCGTTTTCGCTGTTCTCCATCATCCCGACGCTGATCGAGGTGGTGATGGTGCTGACCATTTTGGGCGTGAAGTTCGACGTGTGGTTTGCGTGGATCACGCTGGCCGCGCTGGGCTTGTACATCGCGTTCACGGTGGGCGTGACCGAGTGGCGCACCAAGTTCCGGCGCGAGGCCAACGAGTTCGACTCCGCCGCGCACACCAAGGCGGTGGACTCGCTGCTGAACTACGAAACCGTCAAGTACTTCAACAACGAAGCCTTCGAGGCCCGCCGCTACGACGAAAGCCTGGAGCGCCTGCGCCGCGCCCGCCTGAAGGCGCAGACCACGCTGTCGGTGCTCAACACCGGCCAGCAGCTCATCATTGCTACTGGGCTGGTCGCCATGCTGTGGCGTGCCACGCAAGGCGTGGTCGATGGCCGCATGACGCTGGGCGATCTGGTCATGGTCAACGCCTTCATGATCCAGCTCTACATTCCGCTCAACTTCTTGGGCGTGATTTACCGCGAAATCAAGCAAAGCCTGACCGACCTGGACAAGATGTTCACCCTGATGGAGCGCGAGCGCGAAGTGGCCGATGCCCCCGGCGCGCTGCCGCTGGCCATCGACGGCGGGCAGGCCAGCGTGCGCTTTGAGCACGTCAACTTTCATTACGACCCGGCGCGCGCCATCTTGCACGACATCAGCTTTGAGATTCCGGCGGGCAAAACCGTGGCGGTGGTTGGGCCGTCGGGCTCGGGCAAATCGACGCTGGCGCGGCTGCTGTACCGCTTTTACGACGTGCAGCAGGGCGCGATTTTGATCGCCGGGCAAAACATCCGGCAGGTGACGCAGACCAGCGTGCGCCGCGCCATCGGCATCGTGCCGCAAGACACGGTGCTGTTCAACGACACGGTCGAATACAACATCGCCTATGGTCGCCCCGGAGCCAGCCGCGCCGAGGTGGAAGAGGCGGCGCAGTCTGCGCGCATTCACAGCTTCATCGCCTCCACGCCCAAGGGCTACGAGACGATGGTGGGCGAGCGCGGCCTCAAACTCTCAGGCGGTGAAAAGCAGCGCGTCGCCATCGCCCGCACCCTGCTGAAAAACCCGCCCATCCTGATCTTTGACGAAGCCACCTCAGCCCTGGACTCGGCCAACGAACGCGCCATCCAGGCCGAGCTGCAAACCGCCGCCCAAAACAAAACCACGCTGGTCATCGCCCACCGGCTGTCCACCGTGGTCGAAGCCCACGAAATTCTGGTGATGGACGCAGGCCGCATCATCGAACGCGGCACCCATGCCGAACTGCTGGCGCTGGGCGGGCGCTATGCGCAGATGTGGGCGTTGCAGCAAAGCGGCGAGTAAAAACTACTTTTGTGGCGCTAACCACTTTTCCACCAGCCGCACCCAGTAGCTCGCGCCCAGCGGAATCAGCGCGTCGTTGAAGTCGTAGCTGGGGTTGTGCAGCATGCAGGGGCCGCCGCCGTGGCCGATGGCGCGGTGGTCGCCGTCGCCGTTGAAGATGAAGCAGTACGCGCCGGGCTTGGCTTGCAGCATGTACGAGAAGTCTTCCGCGCCCATCGTGGGTTCTTGCACGCGCACGCGCTCGGGGCCGACCAAGTCTTGCATCACTTGGCGGGCGAATTCAGCCTCGGCGGCGGTGTTGATGGTGGGCGGGTAGTTGCGGTCGAACTCGAACTCGCTGGTGCAGCCGAAGGCGGCGCACAGGTTGGCGGTCATCTCGCGCATCCGCGCTTCGATCATGTCCAGCACGTCCAGCGTGAAGGTGCGCACGGTGCCTTGAATCTCGCAAAAGTCCGGGATGACGTTGGTCGCTTCGCCGGTGTGGATCATGGTGACTGACAGCACGCCCGCGTCAATCGGCTTTTTGTTGCGGCTGATGATGGTTTGAAAACCTTGCACCAACTGGCAAGCGACCGGCACCGGGTCAACGGCGTTGTGTGGCATGGCCGCGTGGCCGCCTTTGCCGCGAATGGTGATTTTGAATTCGTTGCTGGACGCCATCACCGGCCCAGGACTGACGGCAAACTGCCCCACTGCGCCGCCCGGCCAGTTGTGCATACCGAACACGGCTTGCATCGGGAACTGCTCGAACAGGCCGTCGGCCATCATTTCTCGCGCGCCGCCGCCGCCTTCTTCGGCGGGCTGAAAGATCAAGTAAACGGTGCCGTCAAAGTCGCGGTGCTGTGCCAA
Source organism: uncultured Comamonadaceae bacterium (assembly GCA_937871735.1). Classification (GTDB taxonomy): domain Bacteria; phylum Pseudomonadota; class Gammaproteobacteria; order Burkholderiales; family Burkholderiaceae_C; genus CALMOI01. The sequence goes on along the minus strand of CALMOI010000087.1, from coordinate 5,757 downwards.
GTGCTGCGCGGCGGCCAGCAGCATGGCGACGTGGCCGTCGTGGCCGCAAGCGTGCATCTTGCCGGGGTGGCGGCTGGCGTGGGCGAAGTGGTTGAACTCCTGCATGGGCAGCGCGTCCATGTCGGCACGCAGGCCAATGGCGCGTTCGCTGGTGCCTTGCTTGACGATGCCAACGACGCCCGTGCGCCCCAGCCCGCGATGCACAGGTATGCCCCATTGACTCAGCTTTTGCGCCACCAAGTCGGCGGTGCGGTGTTCTTCAAAGCACAGTTCGGGGTGCGCGTGCACGTCCCGGCGCAAAGCAGCGATGCCCGCTGCATGGGTTTCGATGGCGGCAATGGTCTTCATGAGGGCAGTCTAGCGAATCTCGATGCCAGCGTCTGCACTGTGGCGGTTGTAGGATCGCCCAACCACTTTGCCTGGGTGCCTTGATTGCATGGACGCTATTTCTCAAACTTCAGTAGTTCGGTGGATTCGACCTGTCCGCTGGATGGCGCTGGTGGCCGCGCTGGCCTTGAGTGCCTGCACCGATTTGGCCTATTACCAACAGGCGGTGGGCGGCCATGTGCGTGTCATGGCTGCGGCGCGTTCTGTGCCTGATTGGCTGGCCGACCCGGCCACGCCCGCCGCATTGCAAGCGCGTTTGGTGCTGGCGCAACACCTGCGACGCTTTGCTGTCACCGACTTGCATTTGCCCGACAACGCCAGCTACCAGCGCTACGCCGATCTGCACCGCCCAGCGGTGGTGTGGAACGTGGTCGCCGCGCCGCCTGATGCGCTGACCCTCAAAACCTGGTGCTTTGTCCTGGCTGGCTGCGTGAGCTACCGGGGTTACTTTGACATCGCCGAGGCGCAGACGCTGGCGCGCACGCTGCAAGCGCAAGGGCTGGAAGTCGGCGTTTACGGCGTCCCCGCGTACTCCACGCTGGGCTGGAGCAATTGGGTGGGCGGCGACCCGTTGCTCAACACCTTCATTGGGCAGCCAGATGCCGAGCTGGCGCGCTTGCTGTTTCACGAGTTGGCGCACCAAGTCGTCTATGTGGCTGACGATTCGATGTTCAACGAGTCCTTTGCCACAGCGGTGGAGCGCCTTGGCGTGGCGCAATGGCTGGCGCGCCACGCCAGTCCCGAGCAGCGCGCGCAGTACGCGCAGCGTGAACAGCGGCGGCAAGCGTTTCGGGCGCTGACCCAAACCATCCGGCGCGAGCTGGCCGCCGTGTACGCCCGTCCCAGCGCGCAGCAAAGCGCCGCTGATCTGGCTGCCGCCAAAGCCGCGTTGATGCAGCAGTTCCGCCAGCAGTACGCTGACTTGAAGCGCGACTGGGTAGCCACCGCAGAGCAGCACCCCGCCGCGTCAGATGCTGCTGTCGAAGCCGCCCAACGCGCCGCAGATGCGTGGGTGGCCCGCGCCAACAACGCCAGCTTTGCCGCCTTGGGCGTGTACGACGAATTGGTGCCGGGGTTTGAAGCGCTGTACGCCCAAGATCCCGCGTGGGATCATTTCTACGCCACCGTGCGGGAACTGGCGCAGCGCCCAAAAGACGAGCGCCGACGGGGGTTGCAAGCCGCTGTGGAGGCTCAGTCCAAACTGGCGACCAAGTCGATGTAGCTTTGCTGGGCGGTGTCAGTTGCCGTGCCTTGCAGCTTGGCCCACGCATCCCACTTGGCACGCGCTACCAAGTCGCTAAAGCCGGGGCGGCTGCCGCTGGCATCACCTTCGGTGGCTTGCTTGTACAGCGCGTAGAGCTGGAGCAGCGTGGCGTTGTTCGGGCGCTCGCTCAGGTGCAGGGCATCGGTGGCGGCGGCGGTGGTGGCGGCGTTCAGGTCGGTCATGGCGTGCGTCTTCGTGAGTCTGGGGGTTAGGGCAGGTCGCGGCCATCGGGTTGCGCGGCACCTTTGCGCGGGCCCACGGTGCCCAAGCGGGTTTTGAGCGATTGCGGCTGGCCGGTGATCAGCGCGGCGTACATGGTGGTGTTGTCCAACACTTTTTTGACGTACTCGCGGGTTTCAGCGAAGGGAATGTTCTCGGCCCAAATGGCGGCTTCCACCACCGGGCCGTTGCGCCAGCTGCGGGGGCGGCTGGGGCCGGCGTTGTAAGCCGCAGCGGCCATCGGCATGGAGCCTTCAAAGTCGTCGAGCACCAGTTTCAGATAACCCGTGCCGATGGCGATGTTGGTGTCGCGGTCGGTGATTTGCTCGGGGCTGAAGTTGGTCATGCCGATTTTTTTGGCCGTCCAACGTGCGGTGGCGGGCATGACTTGCATCAGACCCGATGCGCCCACGCCCGAGCGGGCATCGGTCACAAAGCGGCTTTCTTGGCGGATCAGGCCGTAAACATAAGCCGGGTCAAGGCCAATCTCGCGGCTGCGTTGCAGCACGGCGGGGCGGTGCGGCAGCGGAAAGCGCTGTGCAATGTCCACTTGGGTTTTGGTGCGGTCGCTGGTGTTGATGCAGCGATCCCACACCTCGCGCTCGCAGGCCAAGTCGGCGGCGGCCAGCAGTTCGCGGTCGGTCATGCCGCCTTTGGCGTGCAGGTTGGTGGCGTAGTTCCACTCGCGCACGCCTTCGCTGCGCAGCCCGATTTGGATGGCGTACAGCGCCCGACCCAGCGCCGGGTTTTGCCGTGCGGCGTATTTTTCAGGCACGGTCAGCGGCATGGGCAGCGGCGGCACGCTCACGCGCTGGCCCAATTCTTCTTGTGCCAAATGTTCGTAAAAACCATGCATGCCGGTCAACGACTCCAGCAGTTGGCGCGCTTCGACCACTTCGGGGCGGCGGCGCGCGGCCATGTTGGGGTCAGCGTTGGGCATCAGCTCGACCAAGACGCGCTCGCTGGGCGACACGCTGGCCAGCAGGGCGCGGGCGCGCCAGTACGTCCATGCGGGTTCGGTGCGGGTGCTGTCGCTCATGGCGCGGGTGCTGGTCAGCACGGTTTTCCATTGACCGGCGCGCAAGGCGGCGCGGGTTTTCCAGGCCAGCATGTCGTCAGTCAGATCGGCATCGCGGGTGACGTTGGCAAAGTAGCCCAGCGCGCCGTCGCCCAACTTCGCGGCGGTTTGCTTGCCGATGGTGCCCCAGACCCAGTTGCGCTCTTCGGCGCTGAGGTGCGGGCTCCACTTGCTGTCGAGCAGTTGGGCGGCTTGCGCGGGGTCTTCGGCGGCGATGCGCACCAGCGCCAGCACCACCAGCTCTTTGCGGATGCGCGAGGGCGCGGCGATGCGGCTTTGCAGGTACTTGGCCGGTTGCGCATTGATGTCGGTGATTTGGCTTTCGGCATCGGGCGTGACCATCATCACCGCCATGCGGGTGGCACGCACTTGGCCCTGTTCGGCGGCCAAGCGGGCTTTGCGCCACACGTCCAAGTCGCTGAGCTTGCCCGCCTCGTGCAGCCGGTCGGCGGCGAAGGCGCAGCCGTCACCGGCTTCGCGCTGGGCGTACCAGTTGCGGCGCACATCGGCGGCGATGTCGGCGGGCGTGTTGGGGTTGTTGCGCATCAAGTCCACCGCCATCGCGTAGCAGCGCACTTCGCGGTCGTCGCCCATGCGGTAGTTGGGGTGCTCGGCGGCGAAGTTCGTCCAATCGCGGCGCTGGCCCAGCAGCAGCAGCCAGTCATTGCGCAGGCGGTCTTCTTGGTAAGTGCCGGGGTAGCGCGAGAAAAATTCTTGCACTTCCATGAGGTTGGAATCTTCAAGCCGCGCCTTCAACTCCCAGTAAGCCGCCCAGGCTTCCAGCGGGTGATTGCGGGTTTGGGGCAACAACGCAGTAAGCTGCTTTTTGTCGCCCTTGCGGAAGGCTTGCTGCATTTCCAGCAAGACGGCATCGGCCTTGCTGGGTGAGGTTTGCGCGAAACTGGGTGCAACAGCCAGCCACAACAACGCGCCGCACAGCGTTGAACGCAGGGCGGGCGAACCCATCGGTGTCAGAATCTTTAGTAACTGCATAGGGACATTATGGACAAGTCAGACGCAAAGAAGGCCTTACGCAAAGCCTTGATCGAAGCACGCTTGAATATGCCGGATCGATTGGAGCGAGCCGAAGCCTTGCAGCGCGTGATGCGCATTTGGCTGGTGGGGCGACCCGACATCGTGATTGGCGCTTACTGGCCGATCAAAGGTGAGTTCGACCCGTTGCCCGCGCTGCATCGCTGGAAAGAAGACGGCGAGCTGCTCGATGAACCCCAGCCGCGCCGCATCGGCTTGCCCGTGGTGAACAAAGAGCACAAAACCCTCACCTTCCACGCGTGGTACCCCGGCTGCCCGATGGAGGAAGATGCTTACGGCATTCCCAAGCCGAAAGACACCGAAGTCATCGTGCCCACGCTGCTGTTTGTGCCCTGCGTGGGCTACGGCGCAGGCGGCTACCGTTTGGGCTACGGCGGCGGTTTTTATGACCGCACGCTGGCCACCTTGCAGCCCAGACCTCACACCATCGGCTTGGGCTACACCCACGGTTACTTGGATGAACTCGAACCTGAGCTGCACGACATGCCGCTCGATGCCATCTTGAACGACAACGGCGTGGTCTGGCCCCTCTGACGCAGACCACCAGCGAGTCAGCTTTGTGACAACGGCATGACGGCGATTTGACCCGAGTCAAGTCGCCGTCGCTGTTTTAGGCGCACAGTGGCGGGTTCTGCTTTGCATTTTGCAGACCCCTCATGAATCAGGAGAAGTTGCGCCATGAATACCAAATCTACGTCTGACACCCCGACCCCTCCCGTCGTTGAGGCCGCTGGCTTGTTGGTTCCCGTTGCCGTTCCCAGTGTGCCGGTCAAGGCGGCTGCGGTGCCCTCGGTCAAATCAGCCACAGCCGCCAAAACCAAGCCCACACGCGTGGGCCGTAAGCACCGTGCCGAAAACTGGGAAAAATGGGAAGCCAGCCAAGCCAGCGAAGCTGCCCAAGGCAGCAAAGTGGCCGCTGTGTTGGATGTCGTGACCAACGGCGCACTGACTCAGTCCCCGGCAGAGCGTGCGCAGGCTCTGCGTGCGCTGCTGGACGGCGCATCGCCCGACGATTTGCACGTGCTGCGCAAAGCCTTGCGTCCAGCGACTACTGCTCGCGCTCCCGTTGGCCCCAACCCCGACGACGAGCTGGCAACCGATTGGCGCGACGGCGGCTATCCGTACCGCAATTTGATGCGGCGCGCCAGCTACGAAAAAGAAAAATTTCGCCTGCAAGTGGAGCTGCTCAAGCTCCAAGCGTGGGTCAAAGAAACCGGCCAGCGCGTGGTGATCTTGTTTGAAGGCCGCGATGCGGCAGGCAAGGGCGGCACCATCAAACGCATGATGGAGCACTTGAACCCACGCGGCGCGCGCGTGGTGGCCCTGGAAAAACCCAGCGAAGTCGAACGCGGCCAGTGGTACTTCCAGCGCTACGTGCAGCACCTGCCCACAGCGGGCGAGATCGTGCTGTTTGACCGCAGTTGGTACAACCGCGCTGGCGTGGAGCGCGTCATGGGCTTTTGCTCCGACGCCGAATACCAAGACTTCATGCGCCAAGCCCCGGACTTTGAGCGTCACTTGGTACGCAGCGGCATTCACCTGATCAAATTTTGGTTCAGCGTCAGCCGCAAAGAGCAGCGCCGCCGCTTCAAAGAGCGCGAAACCCACCCGCTCAAGCAGTGGAAGCTCAGCCCCGTGGACTTGGCCAGCTTGGACAAGTGGGACGACTACACCCGCGCCAAAGAAGCCATGTTCTTCGAGACCGACACCGCCGACGCGCCCTGGACGGTGATCAAGAGCGACTGCAAGAAGCGCG
>CALMOI010000086.1 GCA_937871735.1 uncultured Comamonadaceae bacterium | reverse complement strand
TTTTGGCTCATGGTTTCGCAGCCGCTCAACAAAAATGCGCAGGCGGTAACGGACAGCGCGCAACGGCGAACATTCAAAGCGAGTGTGTGGTTCATAGGTGTTTCCTGGTTAGAAAAATACAGGAGGCCACTGTAGCCGTCATGTGGATGCTGCATCTGTTCGGTGGTAGACCAAACTGCAACCAAGCGTGACACAGTAGCCATCATGGTGCTGGGTGTTGCGCCTCGTGCCCTGCCACCAGCTTGCTCAGCAGCACCAGCAGTTGTGCCTGCTCAGCCGCATCCAGCGGTGCCACGATGCGCGACTGCACTTGGTTGACCTGCGCCAGCATCTGCTGCACCGCCTGCTCGCCTTCGGGCGTGACCCACAGCAGTTTGCGGCGCTTGTCGCGGTGATCAATTTCGCGGCGCAACCAGCCCCGCGCCTCCAGCCGCCCAATCACTGAGCCGGAGGTGGCCGCGTCAAACGCAACGCGGCCCGCCAAAGTCACTTGGTCTTCGCCGGGGGTGTCGATCAGTGCATTCAAGATGGCGAACTGCACGGGCGTGACTTCTTGCCCGGCCAGCTCCTCCATGAAGATTGCCACCGACAGTTGATGGGCTCGCCGAATCAGATGTCCAGCCGCGTGTTCAAAGTCAAAGCCTGTTGCCATGATGGCGAGTTTAGCGAGTCACCACACGCATTAAAGTGCATATTGAGGGTATTCACCGAGCTAGATTGTATGAATGCTTATCAATAATCCAACTCACTGAAACCTGACAAACTGGCGCACGCCGCGCCTTGCTGCGTGGCAAACTGCCCCATTCATGCTGGGCGCAGCCCGCGTCCGGTGCTTTTGTTGTGAAAGACGTTCATGAACTATGTTGTCACTCCGCCGACCACGGTGTCGGTTCCTGTGGTCGGTCAGCCGGGATGTTTTCCGGTGCATCGCATTTACTGCGTGGGCCGCAATTACGAAGAGCACGCCAAAGAAATGGGCTTCACAGGCCGCGAGCCGCCCTTCTTTTTCATGAAACCTGCCGATGCCATCGTGGCTGTTGATGCAGGCAGCACCGCCACCCTGCCCTACCCCAGCTTGACGCACAACCTGCACCATGAAATTGAGCTGGTCGTCGCCATAGGCGTGGGCGGTAAAAACATCAGCGTGGATGATGCGCCCGCCCACATCTACGGCTACGCCGTCGGCCTGGACATGACGCGCCGCGACCTGCAAACCGAGATGAAAAAGCAAGGCCGCCCGTGGTGCATCGGCAAGGCTTACGACCAGTCCGCGCCCATCGGCCCCATCACACCGGTGGCGCAAGCGGGTGACGTGAATCAGGCTGAAATCGCCTTGCAAGTCAACGGCACCGATCGCCAGCGCAGCAACGTCTCCAAGCTGATTTGGAACGTGGCCGAAACCATTGCACACCTGTCCGCCGCGTGGGAGCTGCAACCCGGCGACTTGATCTACACCGGCACGCCAGAAGGCGTGGCTGCCGTGGTCAGCGGCGATTTGATGGTCGGCAGCGTGGCCGGTTTGGGCGAGCTGCGGGTGCAAATCGCCTGAAGTCGCCTGATTTTTTGCCCCAACACAAGGGCAAGCCCTGATGCAACGCCGCCAGTTTCGCACCTAGAATTACGAATTGTTAAATCGATTACGTATAGATAAATCGGAGACCTTCAGATC
>CALMOI010000085.1 GCA_937871735.1 uncultured Comamonadaceae bacterium | reverse complement strand
CACTGAACGCACCACGTTTGTAGTGCGCCCTGACGGCAAGATCGCCGCCACGGTGGGTGGCGTTTCGCCTGTCGAGAACGTGGATCAGGCACTGGCGGCGGTGCGTCGCCTCGTGGCGGCGCGCTGATGCTGGGGGGCTGGAACACGATGCGCAAGCTGGCTCGGTCGCATTGGCTCGCGGGCGCAGTGCTTTGCGGTTGCCTGGTGGATGGGGCCGCCGCCGCTGCACCGCGCAAGGCCGCCGCCAGTGCCGCGCCTGCGCCATCAACGCCTGCCCCCGCTCGACTCGGAGATGCCCGGTTAGGGGCCGACAAAGCCAGCAACGAACGCTGCCTCGAATGCCACAGCACCGCCTTGACGGGCAGTGACCGCAGCAAAGGCACCGAAGGCAAGTTCCCCAAACTTGACGGCCAAGCGCCGGACTACATCCTCAAACAGATCCGCGACTTCCGCAGCGGCGCACGCACCCATGACTTCATGCAAATCATGGCCCGCAGCGTCAGCGACGAAGACGTGATCGACATCGCCGCTTACTTTCACAGCCTGCCGCTGATGAAGGGCGACGGCCCCAGCCTGCCCGGTCAGGCACCGACAGGCGATGCCGTGCTGGGCCAGCGGCTTTATACCCAGGGCGATGCGGCACGCGGCGTGCCCGCCTGCATCACCTGCCACGGCGAAACCGGGCGCAGCCAGCGCCTGGGCCAGGGTGCGGCCCAAGTGCTGGTGCCGCACATCGGCGGCCAGGAATGGCGTTACCTCGACAAGCAGTTGCGCGACTGGCGCAGCGGCGAGCGCCGCAACAGCGCTGGTGGCGTCATGAACCAAGCCACCCAAAAGCTGAGCGATACCGAGATCGAGTCGCTCGCCAATTACCTCTCGGGGCTGTGACGCGTCATGCCGCCCCGTCTTTCTTCCACCCTTGTGAGTCCATCATGACTGTGCTGTCTGCTCCATCGCGTTCCTCGCATCCCTCGCGCTTTGCTCTGGCCTGCCTGCTGGCGGGGGCTGTTTTGCTGCCTCAGGTGGGGCAAGCCCAGACTGCCGCCGCACCCGCCACAGCGGCGACGGCACCCACCGTGACTCCCGGCATTGCGGGTGTGGTGGCGGCGGGCACGTCGATTGAGTTGATCAAAGAAGGTTTCACCGGCACCGAAGGCCCGGTGGCCCTGCCTGATGGCAGCCTGCTGTTCACTGAAACCCAAGCCAACCGCATCACCCGCATCGCAGAAGACGGCAGCACCCCCACCTTCTTGGAAGACAGCAACGGGGCCAACGGCTTGGGCATTGCCGCCAATGGCGACCTGTACGCGGTGCAGGTGCTCAAGCCCCGCGTGGGCATCGTGTTCCCGCCGGGGCATCGGCAGGTGCTGGTGGACAAGTTCGAGGGCTTGCCCTTTGGTCGCCCCAACGACTTGGTGCTGGACACCCAGCGCAACGTCTACTTCACCGACTCCGGGGCCAATGTGCGTCCGGGTGACCCGCCCCCGCCGCCCTCAGCACCGCCTGCCGTCTACCGCATCACGGCCAAGGGCCAGTTGGAACGCATCGCCGTCGATATCGAGCGACCCAACGGCATCCAGCTCAGCCCGGATGAAAAAGTGCTCTACGTCGCCAACACCAATGGCGAGTACGTGCTGGCCTACGAGATCGGAGCCGATGGCCGCATCGGCCCGCGCCGCAACTTTGCCAAGTTGGGCGGCTACAAGCCCAACCCCAACGGCGCAGGGGGCAGCAGCGGGGCCGATGGTCTGGCCGTGGACGCGCAGGGCCGCCTTTACGTCGCCAGCAATTCGGGTATCGAGATTTTTGATGCCAAGGGTCAGGCTTTGGGCGTGATCGCTCTGCCGCGCCAGCCGCAAAACTTGGCTTTTGCCGGTGAAGACAAGCGCACTTTGTATGCCGTGGGCCGTGGCGCGGCTTACCGCATTCGCACCCTGACCGCCCGTTTTGCCGGTCGCGCCAAGTAAGCCCTAAACCCCCCTGACCTGAGGAGACACCCCATGCCACCCCGCAAGACCGCCCAGGACTTCGCCCCCGAAGTGCTGAAGTTGTTCGACCAGTACGTCCACGGCCTGCTCAGCCGCCGGGGCTTTTTGACCTCGGCCAGCAAGTACGCCGTGGGCGCAGTCACCGCTGAAGTGCTGCTGGCCGAACTCAGCCCCAACTTTGCCCAGGCCCAGCAAATCCAGGGCAACGACCCGCGCATCAGCGCCCGCTATGTCGAAATCCCCTCGCCGCAGGGCTACGGCACGGTGCGCGGGTATCTGGTGCAGCCTGCCGCACCCAAGGGCAAACTGCCCACCGTGCTGGTGGTGCATGAAAACCGGGGCCTGAACCCGCACATCGAAGACATTGCCCGCCGTCTGGCGCTGGACAACTTCATCGCCTTTGCCCCCGATGCGCTCTACCCCCTGGGCGGCTACCCCGGCGACGAAGACAAGGCGCGCGAGCTGTTCCCCAAGCTGGATCAGACCAAGACCCGCGCTGACTTTTTGGCCGCAGCCGCCTACTTGCGGGTGCTGTCGCAGGGCAATGGCAAGGTGGGCGCGGTGGGCTTTTGCTACGGCGGCGGCGTCTCCAACTTTTTGGCGACGCAAATCCCCGACCTGGGCGCAGCCGTGCCGTTCTACGGCAACCAGCCTGCGGCGGCCGACGCAGCCCGCATCAAAGCCCCGCTGCTGCTCCAGTACGCCGCCAATGACGAGCGCATCAACGCCGGTTGGCCCGCCTACGAAGCCGCCCTCAAGGCCGCAGGCGTGCGCTACGAGGCGCATGTCTACCCCGGCACCCAGCACGGTTTCAACAACGACACCACGCCGCGCTACGACGAAGCCGCCGCCAAGCTGGCTTGGCAACGCACGGTGGCGTTCTTCAACACCCATTTGCGCGCCTGAGACGCACGCCTGATTTCCCCCATCCTCCAACGACTCAAAGGAAAACATGATGAAAACCACTCTCTCCCGTGCCCTGACTGCCGTGCTGGCCGTCGCCGCCTTGGGCGCTGCGGTCACCGCTCAAGCGCAACAAGCCCCCAAGCCTGAACAGCTCATCAAGTGGCGTCAATCCGCTTACCAAGTGCTGGCTTGGAACGCTGGCCGCATCAAGGCCAATGTGGAAGGCACTTTCAACAAAGAAGAAGTGGTGCGCGCTGCCAACTCGCTGGCCGGTGTGGCCAATGCTGGTTTGGGCGCGCTCTACGCTCCTGGCACTGAAACTGGCAAGGGCTGGCACGAAACCGCCGCCAAGCCCGAAATCTGGACAGACAAAAAGACTGGCGAAGCCGCTGGCAATCTGGCCAAGGAATCCACCGAGCTGGCCCGCGTAGCCGCTTTGGGCGATGTCGCCACCATCAAGGCGCAACTGGCCAAGGTGCAAGGCACTTGCAAGTCCTGCCACGACGACTTCCGCAAAAAGGATTGATTCCATGAAAAACATTCGCATCGCCGCCTCCCTGATTGCCGTCGCCGCTTTGGCTGCTGCTGGCTTGGCCCA
>CALMOI010000084.1 GCA_937871735.1 uncultured Comamonadaceae bacterium | reverse complement strand
CCAACCGCGACCGGGTGATCGACTACGTCAAGGACAAATACGGCAAGGACGCGGTGAGCCAGATCGCCACCTTCGGCACGATGGCAGCACGTGCGGCGATCCGCGACGTGGGCCGGGTGCTGGACATGAGCTACACGTTCTGCGACGGCATCAGCAAGCTCATCCCCAACAAGCCGGGCACCAACGTCACTTTGCAACTGCCACCCACCGACGGAAAAAAGAGCGACAAGTACGTATATGCGTCGGAAGCCGAGCCCATACTGGCCGAGCGCGAGGCCAAGGAAGAAGATGTCAAGACCCTGCTGGAACTGGCCCGCAAACTGGAGGGCATGACGCGCAACATCGGCATGCACGCCGGGGGCGTGCTGATCGCACCGGGCAAGCTGACCGACTTTTGCCCGCTGTACCAGCAGCCCGGCAGCGAGTCGGCGGTCAGCCAGTATGACAAGGACGATGTGGAGGCCATTGGCCTGGTGAAGTTCGACTTTTTGGGCCTGGCCACGTTGACCATTCTGGAAATCGCGCGCGAGTTCATCATCAAGCGCCACCCGGGTCAGGCGAGTTTTGCGTATGAGAACCTGCCGCTGGACGATGCCAAGGTTTACAAGCTGTTCTCGGATGGAAAGACCGAAGCGGTGTTCCAGTTTGAAAGTACCGGCATGCAGCGCATGCTCAAGGACGCCAAGCCGTCGCGCCTGGAAGACCTGATTGCGCTGAATGCGCTGTACCGCCCGGGTCCCATGGACCTGATTCCCAGCTTCGTGGCGCGCAAGCATGGGCGCGAAGAAATCGAGTACCCGCATCCGCTGGTGGCCGAGATGCTGAGCGAGACCTACGGCATCATGGTCTACCAGGAGCAGGTGATGCAGACCGCGCAGATCCTGGGCGGCTACTCGCTGGGCGGCGCCGACCTGCTGCGCCGCGCCATGGGCAAGAAGAAGGCCGAGGAGATGGCCGAGCACCGCGCGCTCTTCAGGAAGGGCGCGGCCGAGCAAGGCATCGCCACCGAGAAGGCCGACGAGGTCTTCGACCTGATGGAGAAGTTCGCCGGCTACGGCTTCAACAAGTCGCACGCCGCCGCCTATTCGCTGCTGGCCTACCACACCGGCTGGCTCAAGGTGCACTACGCGGCCGAGTTCTTCTGCGCCAACATGACCGTGGAAATGGACGACACCGACAAGCTCAAGGTGCTGTTTGAGGATGCGGTCAAGTTTGGCATCAGCTTTGACCCGCCGGATGTGAACCGGGGCCATTACCGCTTTGAGCCGGTATCGGACACGGTGATTCGCTACGGCTTGGGCGCGATCAAGGGCACAGGGCAGCAGGCCATTGAGGCCATCGTCCGCGCCCGCCAAGAAGGCGGCCCGTTCAAGAGCCTGTTCGACTTTTGCGTGCGGGTGGATCGCGCCCGCCTGAACAAGCGCACGGTGGAGGCGCTGATCAAGGCCGGGGCTTTTGATTCGCTGCAACTCAACCGCGCTGCGCTGGTCGCCAGCATTGACCGCGCTTTTGAATTCGCCACCGCCACGCTGGCCAACGCCAACCAATGCGGCCTGTTCGACATGGGCGACGACGACCACGGCTCCAGCGCCCAAGAGCCCGACTTGGTGCCCATGACCCCTTGGGGTGTGAAAGAGCGCCTGACCTGCGAAAAAACCGCCATCGGTTTATACCTCTCCGGCCACTTGTTTGATGAAGTGGTGCGCGAGGTGCGCCAGTTCGTGCGCCGCCCGATCAACGAGCTGGGCGACTCGCGCGAGCCGCAGCTGATGGCGGGCATCATCAGCGACTTTCGCACCATCAACGGCCATCGCGGCAAGCTGGCGCTGTTCAAGCTGGACGACAAAACCGGCACCTTGGACGCGCGCGCTGACGAAGCGCTGATCAACGCCAACCGCCATCTGTTCAAAGACGACGAGTTGGTCATCATCCAAGGCAAGCTGCAAAACGACCGCTTCTCGGGCGGGCTGCAATTGACCGTCAATCAGATTTGGGATTTGCCCACCGCACGTTGCCGCTTTGGAAAATTTCTTCGCGTCAGCATGCATGGCGCAACCGATCAGGCCGCGCCCGACGTGCGGCGCTTGGTGCAGGAGTTCCCACCCCAGCGCGAAGAAACGCCGCAAGGCCCGATGGAGCGCAGCTTGCCCGTACGCATGAGCTTGCAGCGCCATTACCCCGAAGGCACCGTGGCCGTTGATTTGCAATTGGGCGATGAAGCGCGCTTTTACCCGGCAGATGCCGCCCTGACCAGCTGGTCAGCGCAAGTGCCCAACGGGCGCGCTGAAATCGTCTACGACGCTTCGGCTTGAAACTGCCTCAGTCTTTGGGGCGGAAGGTGATGGTGCCGTAGGTGGGGTAGCGGCCATCGACATCAGGGGGCAGTTTGCTGGCCTTGTCGATGGCGTTGAGCACCGCGTCGTCCCAAGCGGTGTTGCCGCTGGACTTGGTGATTTTGCGACTCAAGATGGTGCCATCTGAGGTGGCGCGCACTTCAATCACCGTTTCCGGGTTGCCGACGATCTCTTCGGTGTAGACGATGTTGGGGCGCAGTTTGGCGGCCATTTTCGCGCCGTAGCTGGCGGACATGCTGGCTCCGCGCCCGTCGCCGCTGGCTTTGTTGCCATTGCCGTTGCTGGCCCCGCCGTTGGCGCTGCCCGATTCAATGCCCGCTAAACGGGCGAGATGTGCGATGCGGTCTTTGCGGCTGGCGGCTTGGTGCTGTTCGTCGTCAGCGCGTTTTTTGTCGTCCGCCGCTTTCTTTTGGGCGGCTGCTTCCTGTGCTTCTTTTTGGCGGGCCAGCTCTTCTTGCTTGAGCTTGTCTAGCTTTTGTTTTTCGATGGCCTTGATCTGTTCGGCCTTCACTTGCTCTGCCTTGGCCAAGGCCACAGCTTGTTTCTTTTTCTCAGCTTGGTCGGCGGCTAATTTGTCAGCGGCCAATTTCGCGGCGGCATCGGCGGCTGCTTTGGCTTTCGCTTTTTGGGCGGTGAACGCGGCTTCATCTTCGGCGCGCTTTTTCTCGGCTTGCTGTTTCAGTCTCTCGCGTTGTTCGCGTTCGTGTTGCAGGCGGGCGGCAGCTTCGGCTTTGGCGGC
>CALMOI010000083.1 GCA_937871735.1 uncultured Comamonadaceae bacterium | reverse complement strand
ACAGCACCTTCGAGATGGTGACGCGCCGCGCCGTAGACGCACTCGGATCAATCATTTTGTAATAGACATCGTGGCTCAAGCCGCTGGCAATGGTCAGCAGCAAACCGTCGGCGGTTGAGAGCGCTGCGGCCAACCCACCCGCAGCCACCAGCCCCGACACCACATAAGGCAGCCCGGCAATTTCTGGCATGGCCAGCATGATGATGTCGCCGTCTAAAGTCAGTTCGTTGAGCTGCAAGATGTTGTCGTGATTGACATCAACTACCGACAGCAAGGCCGGATCGACCTTGCTCCACGCCAGCATCCACGCGGGCAATTGGTCAAACGAGGTGCCGACCAAGCTGTGAAACACCTCAAACTTCACCAACACCGCCAACGCGGGCGCGGTGAAGTACAGCAAAAACACGAACAGCAGCGACCAGGTCACCGACTCGCGCGCCTCTTTCACGCTGGGCGTGGTGTAGTAACGGATCAAAATATGCGGCAGCGCCGCCGTGCCCACCATCAAGCAAAACACCAGCGCCAAGAAGTTGCGGCGCGACACGTCGTATTCTTTTTGCTCAGCCTCGCTGCCGTTGGGATCGCCTGCAAACTGCTGCGCGTGCGGCGACATGCCGTTAAGCGGGCGGGATTTGATCTCCGCCTCGGCGCGTGCTGCCGTCCAGACGCGCCGCGCTGCCGCCTCATCTTTGGGCAAACCGTACAGCGCTTTGTCGGCTGCGACGATGTCTGAATCAGCCGCGTGCCCGCCTTTCAGATCGGCTGATTTTTGAGTGGCGAGCGCCTTGTCCTGCGCCAAGGCGGCGATGGGGTTGTCCAGCTTGCGCGTCAGCTCTTGGGCGCGGGCTTGGAAAATAGCGCGCACTTCCAACTCTTTGGGGTCTTGGCTGAGTTCACGCTCCTTTTGCGTGACTTTTTCGAGTTGGAAACCGTAAATCGCCTGAGGAATCGGGATGCCGACTTGCTTCACCGACAGCCACACCACCGGCAACATGTAAGCGGCAATCATCACGATGTACTGCGTGACCTGCGTCCACGTCACCGCCCGCATTCCGCCGAGGAAGGAGCAAACCAAAATCCCACCCAGCCCCAAGAAAATACCCAATTCAAATGCCACCCCAGTCAGGCGCGACGTGATCAAACCTATGCCGTAAATCTGCGCCACCACATAGGTGAAAGAACACAAAATGGCCGCAAACACACCCAGCAAACGCAGCCCGTTGCCGCCATAGCGTGCGCCCAAAAAATCAGGAATAGTGAACTGACCAAATTTGCGCAGGTACGGAGCCAGCAGCAGCGCCACCAAGCAGTAGCCCCCGCTCCACCCCATC
Source organism: uncultured Comamonadaceae bacterium (assembly GCA_937871735.1). Classification (GTDB taxonomy): domain Bacteria; phylum Pseudomonadota; class Gammaproteobacteria; order Burkholderiales; family Burkholderiaceae_C; genus CALMOI01. The sequence continues at coordinate 893 of CALMOI010000083.1, read as the reverse complement.
ACAAAGGCCAGTCCGTTGTAGCCGCTGGCGTAGAGCGTGCCCGCCAAGCTGATGAACGAGGCCGCTGACATCCAATCCGCCCCCGTCGCCATGCCGTTGTAGAGCGCCGGAATGCGCCGACCGGCCACGTAATACTCCACCGCATCGGTGGTGCGACTCATGATGCCGATGCCCGCATACAGCAGCAGCGTGGCCAGCAAAAAGCTGAAACCTATCCAGCGCCGGGGCAAACCCAGGTACTCCAACCCCGCCAACAACAGCACGAAGGAGACGAACGCGCCGGTGTACCAGCGGTAAGCCTTGCCCAAATTACGCCGAAAAGCCAGTCGCTGGGCACGCGAGTTAGGGCGCTGCGTGGTCGCGATATTGTGGGAATGGGGCATGAATTACTCTTCTGGCTCATCCAAGCCGTGCTGCTCATCCAACTGCGCCATGCGATGGGCGTAGCGCCAAACGATCAACACATACACCGCAGGCGCACCCTGCGCCGCCACCCAAAAGCTGAACGGCCACCCGAAAAAATTGAAATTCAGCTCGCGCGCAAAGAAGCTGACACCAAAAGTCACCGCCAGCCAGGTCAGCAGCAGCCCTGCGGTCAGGCGCAAATTGCCATGCCAATGCGCACGGCGAGAGGCTGATGGTGCGAAATAAGGGGGTACAGGCATGAATCGGGCATCGAAGAAAGTGCGTAAGTATCACGCAAGTCCGCGCCAACTCTGCCTTGGTTCAACGGCACAACGCCATGCCCATGACCAAGCAATAACGAATTTTGAGCAAAGTGGCCAGCAGCCACAGCGTCAGCAGCCAACCACCCGCCGCCCAAGGCAAGTGTTGCTCCAGCACCCAACGCGGAGTGAGCCAGCGCGCCGCACGCAGCAGCGGCTGGCTCAAGG
>CALMOI010000082.1 GCA_937871735.1 uncultured Comamonadaceae bacterium | reverse complement strand
AGTCGCTGGTGGCGGCGCTGCTGTCGCCGATGCGCACGCAGGTGTATTGGCCGGGCTCTGCGGGGTAGCGGGTCATGGGTTCTAGGCGCAGCAGCCAGCCGTCGGCTTGGGCTTCGCTGGATTCGATCACGCAGTCGGTGATGAAGTCGTCAGGCCGCACGGGGCCCACTTGCAAGGTGCTGGTGGGCACGCACAGACAGGGCAAAAAATAGCCTTGCTGACGCAGGTGTTCAGGCACACCCAGTTGGGCGCGTTCGGGCAGTTCGCCTTCCACGCAGCGCAACATGCAGGTGTGGCAACTGCCGCCTCGGCAAGAAAACTGCGCCGCTACGCCCGAGCGCAGCCACGCATCCAACAGGGTTTCATCTGTGCGGCAGGCGACGGTTTGGCCTTCGGGGCCGCTGACGGTGATGGGTGTGGTGGGCGGCGGGGCGGCGGTGGGGTGCATGGTGGTGCGGCCAGACATGAGAAAGGGCGAAAAAAAGGAGCGTCGGTGCGCTCCTTTTATAACCCAGCCCCGATGCCTGTGGGCTCGGGGGTGTGGTGCTTAAACCGAGGCTTCGATTTCCGGCAGCGACATGCGTGCCTTGGTCAGCGCCATGCCCAAGTTGGCGGACTTGCGGCACACGAACACGGTGACGTGGTTGGTGTACTTTTTACCGCGAATGAACACGTGCAGCAGGTTGTCGCTGTTGACGATCATTTCTTGGAAGTAGTGGTGGCCTTGTTCCGGGATGCCGCGCGACTTGTTGAACATCTTTTCAATCATGCTCACGTTCGGGCCTTGGAACAGGTCAGCCGTGGCGGCGGCCACCAAGTTCAGCACTTCAGAGGGGTGTGAATCGACGGTTTTAACGCCGAGCAACATGCCCGATTCGATGTCCACATAACCTGCGGCAACGCATTCGGGAATGGTGGGAATGACCTTGGTCAGGGTAGCGTTGAGGCTCATGGTGGGTGATTCCTGAATAGGGGTTTATCGTGAAAGGTGGGCAAGTGTAGGTGAGGCGGATGCTACTTAGAAAACCATTCTAGCTGGGTGGTTAAATTTGATGTAAAGAACAGTATTCGGGTCGTGACAGATTCATCGCCGCGACTTTTGCAAATTTTCAGCCACCAATTCTAAGAATTGCTCTTGCTCTACCGACTGCACGTAACCCGGCTCGATTTTGCGAATTCGATCCAGTGCAGCTTGAGCGCTCAAGCCATCTTGGATGAGCCAGCTGGCCAGTACGGTGCCGGTGCGCCCCAGTCCGGCCAAGCAGTGAACGGCGAGCACTTCACCTTTTTTGAGCAGGGCATCCATGCGTGCAATCAGCATCTTGACTTGGGCCAGCGTGGGCGGTTCGCGGTCGCGGATGGGCAGATGCAGGTTGCGCAAGCCGTGGCGGTGCAGCGCTTCTTGCGGGAAGTCGGTTTCAGTCAGCGTGATCAGCATGGTGATGCCCATAGTGCGCAGGGACACCAAATCGAAATCCATGTTTTGCACCACGCCGGGCATGGGCGTGCCTGCAACTTTGCCGGGCACGATCCAGCGAAAACCATTCGGGCCGCGATATTCCGGGGTGACTTGCACGGCCAGTTGCGCTGCTAGGGGCAGAGCTGGTGGCGGGGTGATGTGGTCGGCCAGTGACTCAGGATCGGCATCGGGCGAGGGCACATCGCAACTGCCAGTGCGCACAAAGTGCTCAACGATAGGGTTAGGAGGATTATCAAAAAACTCGTCAGTAGCGCATTGAGCTTGAATGCGACCACCTGCCAGCAGCATGACGTGACGGGCCAAGTTACGGGCTTGCTTTTGGTTGTGCAGCACCACGACCAGCGGGCGAGTCTTGCCGAGGTTGCGCAGCATTTCGAGCATTAAAAACTCATCAGAGCCCGTTAAGCCTGAGGTTGGCTCGTCAATCAACAGCAGCTTGGGACGCATCAGCGCCGCACTGACAATCGCAACCACCCGTTGCAGCACGATGGGCAAGTCCACGCTGTGCACGCGCAGCATGTACAGCAATTCAGGCACGTTCAACTCCGTCAACACCTGCTCGACGTGGGCGCGCAGCTCGTGGGGGCTGTCAGTCCACTCGGCACGCAGACCGTCAATCAGGTGCTCGTAGACCGATTTACTGAGCAATCGAATTTGCTGCTGCACCAAGATGGGGTGTTGTTCGGGATTGAGCACTTCACCGTCATATTCCACTCGCCCCCATTGCCGAAAATTCAAACTCGGATTATTAAGACCCGCGATTGAGCGCAATAACGTTGATTTGCCTGTACCCACAGGCCCCATCAGCACGGTGATGCCTTGTCGGGGGACTTCAAAATGCAAGTCCGCCAAGATCACCCGTGTGCCGAAAGAGACACCGTAGCCTTCGGCAGTGAGGATTTTTTCGTATTTAAAGGGGTTTTCCACTTATTTTTCAATTAATTTTGATTAAAAGTTAACCAACACTGTCAATTGCTTCAATTTTGCGGTATAATTGATTAATTGATTAATTGATTAATTGATTAATTGATTAATTGATTAATTGATTAATAAATCTTACCACATTACATGTGGTAAGGCGATGTGATGCGCCGCGCCGCATCCAGTGCGAAGTAGGTGAGTACGCCATCCGCGCCAGCCCGCTTGAATGCGAGCAAACTTTCCATCATGACCAGATCATGATCAAGCCAGCCATTGTGCGCTGCCGCTTTGAGCATGGCATATTCGCCAGACACTTGATAGGCAAAAGTCGGCACTTTGAACTCTTTTTTAATGCGCTGCACGATATCCAAGTAAGGCATACCGGGCTTGACCATCACCATGTCCGCGCCTTCAGCAATGTCCATTGCAACTTCGCGCAGGGCCTCGTCGCTGTTGCCCGGATCCATTTGGTAGACCTTTTTGTTGCTCTTGCCCAAGTTGGCCGATGAGCCAACCGCATCACGGAACGGGCCGTAAAAGGCGCTGGCGTACTTGGCGCTGTAGGCCATGATGCGGGTGTGAACGTGACCAGCTTGCTCTAGCGCCATGCGAATGGCACCGATGCGGCCATCCATCATGTCGCTGGGGGCCACGATGTCCACGCCTGCGGCGGCGTGGTTCAGGGCTTGGCGTATCAGCACTTCGACGGTAGCGTCGTTGATGATGTAGCCGCTGTCGTCCAGCAGGCCGTCTTGGCCGTGGCTGGTGTAGGGGTCGAGGGCCACATCGGTCATCACGCCCAGTTCTGGGAAGCGCTTTTTGAGTTCGCGCACCACGGTGGGCACCAAGCCTTCGGGGTTGCTGGCTTCGCTGCCGATTTCGTCTTTCAAGCTGGCGCTGATGACGGGGAACAGTGCCAGCACCGGGATGCCCAGTTGCACGCATTCTTCGGCCACGGGCAGCAGCAGGTCTAAGCTGAGGCGTTCCACACCGGGCATGGAGGCCACGGCTTCACGGCGCTGGCTGCCTTCCAGTACAAATACCGGGTAGATCAAATCGTTGGTGCTGAGGGCGTGTTCACGCACCAAATTGCGGGTAAATTCATCACGGCGCAAGCGACGGGGACGGCCAAGAGGGTAGGGTGCGTAAGGGGTCATGTGCAAAATTGTGCGCCAAGTCCAATGCGGACTCGTGAATTTTGCAACGGTTGCACGTATGTATGCACAGCTTTGCCTAGGTTGGGTGCTCTAGTAGCGGTTTCCGGCTTGAGGTTAGAACTTTAGTTTGCTATAGTCAGCGTCAGGCAGTACGCTGCCTCCCGCTTTTCCTCCCTGAGCGGGGCCTTAATGTGTGACAGCAAAAAGGCTTGCCACCCCAGCCCGTGTGCTGGGGTTTTTTTTGCCTGTCGCAGGGGTGGCCTAAACTTGGGCCATGCTCTGGATCAAATCTTTACACATCGTCTTCGTCGCCAGCTGGTTCGCTGGCTTGTTCTACCTGCCTCGGATTTTTGTCAACTTGGCGATGGTTGCGCCGGGTTCTGTCGCCGAGCGTGAGCGCCTGCTGCTGATGGCGCACAAACTGATGCGCTTCACCACGATCTTGGCCGTGCCCGCTGTGGGCTTGGGGCTGTGGTTGTGGTTGGGTTATGGCATCGGCAAAGGGCCGGGCAATGGCTGGATGCATGCCAAGCTCACGGTGGTGGCGCTGGTACTGGGTTATCACCATGCGTGTGGTCGATTGCTGCGTAAATTTGTGGCGCAGACTTGCACGCGCAGCCATGTGTGGTTTCGCTGGTTCAACGAAGTTCCGGTGGTGCTGTTGCTGGTGGCGGTGGTGCTGGTGGTAGTCAAGCCGTTCTGAGTATGGTGGTGTGCGGTGCGTAGAACTTCGGCTTGGCTGTTGGCGCTGATCTACGTGGTCTTGATTGTTTACGCCAGCTTGTACCCCTTCATTGGCTGGCGCACGCAAGGACTCTCGCCTTGGCAGGTGTTCGTCCATTCGCCTGTGCCGCGTGCGGCGATGTTCGACAAGGCAGTCAATCTGCTGGGCTACATCCCTTTTGGCTTTTTGCTGTGCTTGGGTGTACTGCGCTCGCATCGGCGCTGGCCTGCGGTGCTGCTGGCGACGATGGCCGGTGGGCTGATGTCGCTGCTCATGGAGACCTTGCAAATTTACTTGCCGACGCGGGTGCCATCGCTGATGGATCTGGCGCTGAACTGGAGCGGCGCGGGGGTGGGCGCGTTGCTGGCGTGGGGCTTGGAGCGACTGGGCGCTATTGCCCGCTGGAGTCGTTTTCGGGTGCGCTGGTTTGTAACTGATGCGCGCGGGGCTTTGGTGCTGCTGGCGCTGTGGCCGGTGGCGCTGCTGTTTCCGGCACCGGTACCGCTGGGTTTGGGGCAGGTGCTGGCGCAACTGGAACTGTTTGTGAGCAGCGCGTTGGCCGAGCCGCAAGGTTTGTCGATGTGGTGGCCTTTGCGACCTGAGGTGTGGCCCCCGCTCTCCATCGGGGGGGAGTTGCTGGCCGTGGTGCTGGGGGCGTTGGCACCGTGTCTGCTGGTGTCCACCATCAGTCCAGCGCGTGGGCATCGGTTGGTGTTGGTGGCTTTGGCGCTGGCCTTGGGCTTTGGTGTGACCTTGTTGTCTAACACCTTCAGCTATGGGCCGCTGCGCGCTTGGGACTGGTTGACGCTGCAAGTCCAAGTCGGCT
>CALMOI010000081.1 GCA_937871735.1 uncultured Comamonadaceae bacterium | reverse complement strand
CACGCGCTCGGTGCTGCGGCGCTGTTCGCAGCCTTGCAGCAGCTCGGCCAAGCGGCTGTGTGGGCCGACGGGCTCCAGCACCAGTTCCACCGTGCCGCCGCAGGGCAGGCCAAAGCGGTGGGCTTGGTCGGCAGAGATGCCGTAGCGCAGCACGCTGGGCACGCCTTGGGCGCAGACGGCCGCCACGCCCCCGGCGCGGATGCGCTCGATCAGGTCGTCTTCTATGCAGCCGCCCGAGACCGAGCCCACCGTTTGCCCCCGGCCATTGATGGCCATCAGCGAGCCGGGAGGCCGGGGCGACGAGCCCCAGGTACGCGCCACCGTGACCAGCACCACGGGCTGGCCGTCGTGCTGCCACGCCAGGGCTTGGCGCAAGACGCGGGTGTCCAAGTCTTCCATCAACGGCTCCGTGGTCTTCAGTCGCTTAGGCCAGCTTGAACGGCAGTTCGCGCAGCGGCTTGCCGGTCAGCTTGGCAATGGCGTTGGCAAAAGCCGGGGCCAGTGGTGGCAGGCCGGGCTCGCCCATGCCGGTGGGCGGCTCGGCGCTGGGCACGATGTGGACGGCAATTTGCGGCATGTCGCCGATGCGGGCCACGGTGTAGCCGTCAAAGTTGCGCTGCTCGACCACGCCGTCCTTCAAGGTGATGGCCGCGCCGGGCAGGCACATGCCCAGGCCCATCAGGGCGGCACCTTGCACTTGCGCCTCGATGGTGCGCGGGTTCACCGCCAAGTTGCAATGCACGCCCGCCGTAGCGCGGTGCAGCACCGGTTGCCCTTTTTTGATCGACGCTTCGACCACATAGGCCACCACGGTTTCAAACGACTCATGCACCGCCACGCCCCAGGCGTGACCGGCGGGCAGGCGTTTTTTGCCGTAGCCGCTTTGGTCTACCGCCAGTTGCAGCGCGGCGCGGTGGCGGGCGTGCTTATCGCCAAACAAGGCCATGCGGTAAGCGACCGGGTCTTGCTTGGTGGCGCGGGCGATCTCGTCGATCAGCGTTTCCATGACAAAGGCGGTGTGCGTGCTGCCCACGCTGCGCCACCACAGCACCGGCACGTTGACCTTGGGGTGATGCACCGTCAAGCGCATGGGCAGCGGGTAGGGCTCGCGCAGGCCTTCGACGGCGGTGTTGTCGATGCCGTCTTTGATCATGAAGCCTTCAAACGCCGTGCCGCTGGTGATGGACTGGCCGACCAACACGTGATCCCAAGCCAGCACCTTGCCCTTGGCATCAAAGCCAATGTGGGCACGGTGCAAATGCATGGGGCGGTAGTAGCCGCCTTGGATGTCGTCTTCGCGGCTCCAGACCATGCGGATCGGCACGTTCAGCCCCGCCGTTTGCGCGGCCTTGGCGATTTGGCAGGCTTCGACCACGTAGTCGCTGGTCGGCACGGCGCGGCGGCCAAAACCGCCACCGGCCATTTGTACATGCATTTGCACCTGTTCGGGTTTCAGGCCCAGCACCTTGGCGGCGGCCATGCCGTCCACGCCAGGGAACTGCGAACCCACCCACAACTGCGCTCCCGCATCGCCGATTTGCACGGTGCAGTTCAGCGGCTCCATCGGCGCGTGCGCCAAGTACGGGAAGACGAACTCGGCCTTGATTTTCTTGGGCGCGCTGGCCAGTGCGGCCATGTCGGCGTCGTACTTGCGTGCGCCGGGCTTATCGGCCAAAGCGCGGTACTGGGCCAGTTGGCGGGCGCTGTCGACTTTTTCGACCGCAGTGGTGTCCCAGTCCAGCTTGAGGGCTTCGCGCCCTTGCTTGGCGGGCCAGTAGCCGTCGGCAATCACCGCCACCGCTTCGCCGCCCCGGTCGGCGGGGATGCGCAGCACGGCTTTGACGCCGCGCACAGCGCGGGCGGCGCTGTCGTCCAGCGACTTGAGCTTGGCCCCAAACACCGGCGGATGCGCCACCACGGCGGTGAGCTGGCCGGGCAGGTGCATGTCGATGCCAAAGCTTTGCTGGCCGCTGCTCTTGGCCTTGGCGTCCAGCCGCGAGGTGGGCTTGCCGATCAGGCGGAAGTCTTTCGGGTCTTTGAGCGTGACCTTGGCGGGCACGGGCTGCGCCATCGCGGCCTCGGCCAGTTCGCCGTAACCGAGTTGACGGCCATCGGCGGCAATGACTTGACCGGCTTGCGTGCGCAGCGTGCTCACGTCCATGTTGAGGCGGGCGGCGGCGGCGGCCAGCAGCATGGCGCGGGCGCGGGCACCCAGTTCGCGGTACTGGCTGAAGCTGTTTTTGATGGAGTTGGAGCCGCCCGTGATGTGCAGCCCAATGCGCGGATCGACATAAGCCGGGTTGCTGTTGCCGTGCTGGCTGCGCACCTTGGCCCAGTCGGCATCCAGTTCTTCGGCCAAGATCATGGGCAGCGCGGTCTGCACGCCCTGACCAAACTCCAGCCGGTTGATGGTGACGGTGACTTCGCCAGTGGGTGCGATCTGGACAAAGGCCGCAGGCTGCTCGGTGGGCTTGAGGTCAGCGGGCGCGGCGGCATCAGCAGCTTGGGCATCGCCGTTGAACAGGCCCAGTGCCAAGCCGCCCGAACCAGCAGCGCCCACGCCCATCAGCTTCAAAAAGCTGCGGCGGGGCAGGGTGGCGGGGGTGTTGTCTTGGCGCTCGCGGGCCAGCATGTGTTGCAGGGCACGCGGCAGTTCGTGGGGGAAGGCGGGGGTGATCAGCATGTCAGTCCTTTCAGGCCAGAGCCTTGGCGGCATCGGCCACGGCGGCGCGGATACGGGCATAGGTGCCACAGCGGCAAATGTTGCCGCTCATGGCGGCGTCGATGTCAGCGGCGCTGGGCTGCTTGCCCTTGGGCAGCGACTTCAAAAAGGATGTGGCGCTCATGATCTGGCCGCTTTGGCAGTAGCCGCATTGCGCCACGTCGTGCTTGACCCAAGCGGCGTGAACGGCAGCGCCCACGCGGTCAGAGCCGTCAGCCACGGCCTCGATGGTGGTGATTTTCTGGCCTTCGGCGGCAGAGATCGGCGTGACGCACGAGCGAATCGCCTGCCCGTTCAGATGCACGGTGCAAGCGCCGCACTGCGCCATACCGCAACCGAACTTGGTGCCGGTCAAGCCCAGCGAGTCACGCAAGGCCCACAAAATAGGGGTGCTGGGGTCGGCATCGACTTGGCGCGCTTGGCCGTTGATGTGGAGGGTGGTCATGCGGTGCGTGCTCCTGTAAAAGAACGGCTTGAAATCTGAGACGTATGGGCTGGAATGTAGGCGACAGGCTATCCGCAAACTAGTGGGTAATTGATTGAATCAGTATCAACTTAAAATTGACAATCAGCCCGCTCAGAGAGCCACCGTGTCCAACCATTTACGTGCCATTGCCACCTTTGCCAAAGCCGTGGAGCTGGGCAGTTTGCGCCGGGCCGCCACTGCGCAAGGCGTGAGCCCCCAAGCCGCCAGCCAAGCGCTGGCCCAGCTCGAAGCCGACCTGGGCGTGCGCCTGCTGCACCGCACCACCCGCCACCTCGCCCTGACCGACGAAGGCCAGCAACTGCTGGAAGCCGCCCAGCCCGCCCTGGCCTCGTTGGAACGCGCCCTGACCCGCGCCCGCAGCGCCAAAGATGAAGCCTCCGGGCCGCTGCGCATCGTTGGGCCGCAATCGGCCTTTGCCTCGCTGCTGTGGCCGGTGGTCAACGAGTTCTGCCAGCGCCACCCCGACGTGCTGCCCGACGTGCAACTGGACGACCGCATCGGCAACTGGGTGCAAGACCGGGTGGATGTGGGCTTTCGCATGGGCGTTTCGCCGCAGGAGGGGCTGGTCGCTCGGCGCTTGCTGGGCGTGCAGATCGTGGTCTGCGCCGCCCCCAGCTACTTGGCGCGCCACGGCGTGCCCACCACGCTGGACGAACTGGCCACCCACCGTTGCAGCCTGTTTCGCTACCACGGCACGGGTCGTTTGCTGCCTTGGTTTTTCCGCTTGGGCGATGAAATCGTCACCCGCGACATGCCCCCCAGCTTCACCACCAACGACGCCGAAGTCGAACTGCAAGCCACCCTGAGCGGCCAAGTCCTGGCCCAACTTGCCACCCTGTCCTGCGCCGAGCACATCCGCGCCGGGCGACTGGTGCCCCTGCTGCTGGACCACATGGCCGACCACATGGGCCTGTTCATCTACTACGGCAGCCGCAACGCCCAACCCAGCCGCGTGCGCGCCTTCATCGACTTGGCCGTGGAGCGATTGGGCAACAACCCGGCTTATGTGTTGAGCGCCAAAGAACTGGCCGCCGCCCACAGCCGGGGGCTGAAGGCGTTGGGGTAGCGTCAGAACTTGCCGCCGTCGGCCAATGCATCTGGGTTGGGTGCAGGACTGATCGGGCTGGCATCGCTGGGGTCGAAGCAGCCGCTGCCTTGCGTGCCGGGAAAATGGGTCACCAGACGCTGGCGCATGTCGGCATCGTCGGCAAACACGGTCATCCAGACGCTGAAAAAACCTTCGGCCAAGGCATGGCGCACGATGCTGCGGCGCAAGAGTTCATGGTCAGGAGCCTCTGCCAATTCGTCGTGTGCGATCTGTGCCATCAGCCAAACCTGCATCCGCTGAGATTGGCGATCCAGCGCCACTTGCTGGCCTTGTGCATCGGGGGTGTTGGAGGCGGGGCGGTGCAGGCCCGTCAGGGCCAGGGTGGCTGCTGCCAAAGACTGGAGCCCCGCGTCGTGTAAGGCTGGGGAGGCTTGTACGCTGCCATCCGGCGAGTAGCGCAGTGCCGCAAAGGTGTTGTCTCGGTCGGGCAGCAGCATGGCCGCCGGTGAGATGTCCTTGGCGAGTTTGGTCGAGTTGCAATTGACGCAGGCCAGCAAAAAGTTGTCCCACCGCCCCTTTAACTTCGGATGCTTGCTCTTGGGGCGGATGTGTTCCACCGCCAGCAAGGTCGGGATACGGCGCTCGCAAAAACTGCAATACAGACCTAGTCGGGCCACCAGTTCCGGTTTGGCCTCTTGGTAATCGGCAAAGTCTTCGGCCTGCGGACTGGCACCGCGTTGCACGGGGCGCATGGCTTATGCCCCCAGGCGTGCAGCGCGGCGCATTTCCAAAAACGCCTGGAAAGCGGGGTTGTCGGCAAACGGGGCAATGGATGCGGCCAGCCGCTCACGGTAGTCGGCCAGTTGCTCTTGGGGGGCAAGGGCGGCCTGCTCCAGTGTTTCCAGGTACTGGCGGGCAGCGGCGCGCATCTGGTCGTAGCGCTGACCCACTTCGGGGTGGGCTATGCCCTGAATGGTGTGGGCAATGTCTTCAATGCCAAGCTGCCCCAGTTCGCCCGAAGGTTGCCCCTCCAGCATCATCAACTCTTCACTGCTGTGCAGCGCCTGAATCAAAAACGGCGAGTGCGTGGTGCAGATGAACTGGATCAGCGGAAAGGTGCGGCGCAAATCCTCAATCACCCGGCGTTGCCAACGCGGGTGCAGGTGCAAATCCAGCTCGTCGATCAGCACCACGCCGCGAGTCTGGCGCAGCACCCCGGCCCCCAGATGCGGGTTCAGGCGGGCGGCTTTTTGGGCGATGTCGCCCACCAAGGCCAACATGCAGCGCTGGCCGTCGCTCAGGTTGGAAAAAGGCTGCCTGCCCTGGGCCAAGCGCACCACGACTTCGCCGCTGACGGCATCGAAGTAGATGTCACTCGCTTCTTCCATGCAGCTCAGCAGTGCGGGCTGCACCGCCTTCCACGCAGGCGTGGGCTGGCCTTGCTGAAAAGCGATCCAGGCTTGGCGCGCAATCCAGCGGGTGAGCTGCCCCACCGACAAGCGCGGATCGACGCTGTTGGTGTAGCCCATCAGGCGCGATTGGTCTTCGCGGGCAGCGGCTTGCAGCGGATCGGTGACTTGGTATTTTTCGCGCGGCTCTTGCCACAGTCGGCCCGTGCCGTAGTACGAAATCAAGGGCAACTCAACCGACTGCCCCTGGCGCACAGCCGCATCGGCCAACGCGGCCAACTGCTTGATGGCACTGGCGGCTTGGGTGGTCGTGCGTCCATCGGGCGATTTGAGTGCGCGCTGCCAGTGCAAGCGCTGGCCTTGCACTTCACCACGGGCCTCCACCTCGCAGGGAAAGCGCCGCACCCATTCGCCTTTTTGAGGGCTGGCGAGCATCACGTCGCTGGGCCGAATGTGACGGCTGTCCTCCCCCAAAATACCCAGCAACCAACTGCCGATAGCCACCGCCAGCCCATCGAGCACACTGGTCTTGCCGGTGCCGTTGGTGCCCACGACGAGATTGAATTGGGGGTGGAACTGAAAAGTGCGCTCCTCAAAGCATTTGAAGTGGCGCAGGGTCAGGCGGTCAATACGCATGGGGTCAGACTCAATCGGTGTTTGGGGCATGAAATGCCTCATCAGCAGCCGCGAATCATGCCAGAGCACCTGCGCTGTGCGGGATGCGGCGCAGCAGCAAGCTATTCACCGCAAATTCTGCGGCGAATAAGGGGCTGATTCACCGCAGCAGTCCGGGCGGCAGCATGGAGCGCAGCACGCCGTCTTTCAAGATCACATGGTGGTAGATGGCGGCGATGGCGTGCAGACCGGCCAAGTACATCAGCACATCGCCCAGCAGGCCGTGTACTTCGCCCCAGTCGGCCCAGTGGGCGATGGCGGCTTGGGCGATCAGTGGCATCTCGTTGATGCGCAGGCCGCCCAACAGCGTCAGCGGGTGGCCTTCGCTGCCCAAGGCCAAGATGGCCGTCATCGGCAGCGCCAGCAGCAGCGCCCACAGGCCCAGGTGCGTCAGTTTGGAAGCTGCGTTCATCCAGCCGGTGAGCGCGAACGTCGGGGCCGCTGGCCGCAGCGCCACCCACAGCAGGCGCAGCAGCGTGAGCGTGAAGATCAGCACACCCAGCGACTCGTGCCAGACGATGTCGCTGCGCGTGGCGGGGTCGAGGCCGTCGCGCATCAAGCGGCCAAAGTGCTCTGGCCCCAGCACAAAAGCCACCACCACCGCGATGGCCGTGAGCCAGTGCAAGGCGCGGCTGAGCGGGTCGTAATGCGTGCGGGGCGAGGTCAAAGTGGTCATGGCATTGCCTGTGTGAAACAAAGTGGTGACGACCATTGTGGGGCGCGACGCTTGGCGCAGGCTTAACAGTGCCGGATCAGGCCGGATGGGCTTTGCGCCGTCCTTTGGTTTTGGCGGCGGGCGTGGCCGGGGCCAAGGGCGTGGCGAGGTGTTGGTAGCACTCGAACAAGAAGGCGACGCGCTCGGCTTCGTTGGCGAAGCTGTGGGCTTTGCGGCCATAGGCGGCATCAACGGCGGCGTCTAGCTTTTGGTGGGCTTTGAGCAGCGCGGGCGGCGTGACCAGCGGGTCGTACAGATCGGCCAGCGTGGAGTTGGGCGATTGCAGACGCGCGTCCAGAACAGCTTGGGCGGCGGTTTCGATGGCTTTGCGCTGGGCGGCGGTGGGGTTGGGCCAGGGGAAGTTGTTGTAGACGATGGCAGCGGAGTAGCGAAAGTCGCTTTTGAGTCGCCCGCAGACGGCGCGTACCCAGGCGTTGTGCAGGGTGGAGGTGAGGATGCCGAAGTGGTACAGCGTGGCATCGCCAATGACCTTGACCAGATTGCTGCCCAGGGTTTCGGGCGACTCAAACCCGACCGGAATGAAGTTGCGGCGCTCGGACGACACTTCAGGAATGCACAGCCAATTGCCCTTGGGAAAGTTCTCGACGTGAAAGCGCGTGGGCGTGTCGGCCAGCTTGCGGGTGGGTGGGCTTTTGCTGGCGGTGCGCACGGCTTGCACGGCCTGCACCCGTTTCATGACTTCCGGCATGGCGCGCAGTTCTGCGGGGCTGGCGGTGCCCAGCCACAGGCACCAGCGTTCCAGCCCGTTGATGAATTCTTCGGCCCCAATCCAGCGGCGGAAAAACTTGTCGGCCTTGGGCTCTTTCGCCAAGAAGGCGGCTTTTTCATCCGGTGTGAACAGGTAATGGCCGCCGTCGATGGGTTTGTTGCCAATACCAATACTCGGCACATCGCACATCGGCTTGCTGCGCCGGGGCAGCACCACGTCCACGGCATCGACCAAATACGGGTTGATGTTGCCCGCCGCCACGGCGTGCGGCTCGCCCTTGATGTCGTCGTACAGGTACAGCGTTTTGTCTGTCGGGTTGTTCAGCCCAAAGCCAACGATCACGCAATGCACCGCCGCCACGCCCTTGGCCTCGTTGCGCCACTGAAAGGTGCGGTGCGCAAAGTGGATGTGAACGCCCCGCGCCAGCAGCCAGCCCCACAGCACGCCGACTTGCTCGCCCTGGGTGATGCTGTTGGTCGAGACAAAAGCCACGCGGGGCGCGGTGTCTGCCGTTTGCCCGGCGCTCAGGCTGGCGCGCAGGTAGTGCGCGGCTTTGACGTACCACGCCGCCACCAAGTCCAGCAGCCCGCCGTTGTCCACGTCGGCAAACACGGCTTGCACGTCGGCGCGCTGGGCGTCGTCCAGGTACTTGGCCCCAACAAAGGGCGGGTTGCCCAGCACATAAGTGCAGCGCTCGGGCGGCAGCACTTGCGTCCAGTCCAATTGCAGCGCGTTGCCATGCACGATGTGCGGCGAGCTTTTGAGCGGGATGCGGGCAAAGTAGCGCCCGAATTCGTCGCCCACGCGCTGGTTCATCTGGTGGTCTATCAGCCACATCGCCACTTGGGCGATTTGGGCGGGGAACTCTTCAATCTCGATGCCGTGGAATTGATCCACGTCCACGGCCACCAGGGTTTGGATGTCTAGCTGCTGCTGGCCGTCGCCATAGGCGGCGCGCAGCACCGCCAGCTCCAGCAGCCGCAGCTCGCGGTAGGTGATGACCAAAAAGTTGCCGCAGCCGCAAGCCGGGTCAAAAAAGGTGAGCGAGCGCAGGCGGCGGTGGAACTCCATCAGCCGGTTGCGCTGGTGCTTGATCTTGTGGAATTCGGCCCACAGCGCATCCAAAAACAGCGGTTTGATGAGCTTTTGAATGTTTTCTTCGCTGGTGTAATGCGCGCCCAAGTTGCGGCGGGCCTTGCCGTCCATGATGCTTTGGAACATCGCACCAAAGATGGCGGGGCTGATGCTGCTCCAGTCCAGCGCGCAGCATTCCAGCAGTTGCTCGCGCATGGCGCTGTCGAGCATCGCCAGCGGCAGCGTCTCGGCAAACAGGCCGCCGTTGATGTACGGAAAGGCGCGCAACTGTTCGTCCAGCTTGGCGCTGCGTTTGGCCTCGGGCGTGTTGAGCACCTGAAACATCAGGCCCAGCTTGGGGCCAAGGTCTGCGCCGTCGGGGTCGGTGCGCTCTTCAACCCAGGCACGAAAGGCTTGCGCGGGCTCAAAGATGCCGGTGTCGTCGGCAAACAGGCAAAACAGCAGGCGCACCAGCAGCACTTCGAGGGCGTGGCCGTCGTAGCCGCTGGCTTTCAGGGCGTCGTGCAGCGCGCCCATTTTTTCGGCGGCGCGCTGGTTGACGGGGTCTTGCGGGCGGATGTCTTGCGCTTGGTAGCCCGCCACAAAGGCAAAGCGTTTGATGTGTTTAGGTAGATCGGCCAGCGCGAATTCGACCGGTTCGTCACTGCGCTCCAGGTCGTACAGCCGCAGCCGGGCAAAGTCGCTGACCAGCACGTAGCGCGGCAAGTCGCGTTCTTTGAGTCCCGCAAAGTAGTCCAACGCCTGCGTGTGCGCCCGCTCCAAACTTTTGCCGCGCGACTTGTGCTCCACCAGCAGCGTGCCGGGCCAAAACAGGTCGATGAAGCCTTGCTTGCCGCCGTACTTTTTAACCGCGTGTTCAAAGCTGGCGACACGCGGCTTGCGCACGCCAAAGATGTCAAAAAAGCCCAGCCAAAACTCCTGGGCCTGGGCGCGTTCATCGCTGGCATCGGCCCACGCTTGGGCAAAGGTGGCGGCGCGGGTCTTGATCTCATTCCAGCTCAAAGGCATGGTGGTGTTTCCCTGAAAAAGCGAATCTGGTGGAGGCTGTGCGCGGCGGCAAAGCGGCGCGGAACCTTACCAGAGCTGTATGCTGATTCCCTTTTTTTGATGAACCGGGACAAGCAATGGGAGCACAGCGTTACGCCGTCAATCAGTACATGATCGACAGTCTTTTGGCCAAGGTGCGGGAGGGCGAGATTGCCATTCCGGAAATCCAGCGGCCTTTTGTCTGGGATGCCTCGCAGGTGCGTGACTTGCTGGATTCGCTGTACAAGGGCTACCCGGTGGGCTACCTGATTGCGTGGCGCAACCCCGATGTCAAGCTCAAAAACGGCCAGACCGCGCAGGGCAAGATGATCTTGATCGACGGCCAGCAGCGGGTAACGGCGCTGACCGCTGCCGTTCTGGGTCAGCCAGTGGTCAACAAGGATTACCGCAAGGTGCAGATTCGCATCGCCTTCCACCCGATCAAACAGCGCTTTGAGGTGTGCAACACCGCCATCGAGCGCGACAGCGCCTGGGTGGCCGACATTGCCCCGGTGGTCAGCGGCAACATCCGGTTGATGAAGGCCATCAACGCCTACACCCAGGCCAACCCCGAAGCCGATGCCGATGTGGTGGAAGAAGCCTTGAGCCGCCTGATCGACATGGCGAAGATGCAGATCGGTTTGATCGAACTGAGCCACGACCTGGACATCGAGACCGTCACCGAAATCTTCATCCGCATCAACTCCAAGGGCACGGTGCTGTCGCAAGCGGATTTCGTCATGTCCAAGATCGCGGCAGATGCCCACTACGGCGGGCCGCTGCTGCGTAAAGCCATCGACTACTTTTGCCACTTGGCGATGGAGCCGGGTTTTTATGCCCAGCTCAAAGAAGTGGATGCCGAATTTGCCGCCAGCTACTACTTGGCGCGCATGAGCTGGCTGCGTAACGACAACGACAGCCTGTACGACCCCAGCTACACCGACGTGCTGCGCGTGGCCTTTGGCACCGAGTTTGGCCGGGGCAAGCTGGCCGATTTGGTCAGCTTGCTGTCGGGCCGCAACTTTGAAACCAAGCAGTACGAAGAGACGATTGCCGAGCAGTCCTTTGCCAAGCTGGCGACGGGCGTGGGGCGCTACATCAACGAGACGCACTTTCAGCGTTTTGTGATGCTCATCAAGTCCGCCGGGTTCATCACCAACGCGATGGTGCGCTCGCAAAACGCGCTGAACTTCAGCTACGCGCTGTACCTGGGCCTGCGGCGGCGCGGCGTGGACGAGGCGCGCATTGAGCGTTTTGTGCGGCGCTGGTTTGTGTTGTCCATCCTGACCGGGCGCTTCTCTGGTTCGGCAGAAACCCAGTTTGAACGCGACATCCGCCTGATCGACGAGCCCGACTTTGCGGCGGTGCTGGAGCGCATTGAGCAGGCCGAGTTGTCGGATGCGTTTTGGACGCTGGGGCTGGTGCAGGCGCTGGACGTGTCTTCGACCAACCACCCGCTGTTTTGGGTGTTCGTGGCGGCGCAGATCAAGGCCAACGACAAGGGCTTGCTGTCGCGTGACGTGACGGTGCGCGAGCTGGTCGGCCACTTGGGCGACATCCACCACATCTTCCCGCGCCAGTTGCTCAAGAACGCGGGCTTGGGCCGCACCGACTACAACCAGATCGCCAACTACGCCTTCACCCAAGACGCCATCAACATCAAGATCGGCAGCAAGTCGCCCCACGTTTACTTGGCCGATGTGCAGGCGCAGTGCCAGGGCCAAGCACTCAAGCTGGGCGGCATCGACCAGCTCGATGAGCTGCACGCCAACTTGGCCGCCAACAGCCTGCCCGAGTCGGTGCTGACCATGACCGTGGCCGACTACCCGCAGTTCCTGACCGAACGCCGCGCCTTGATGGCGGCCAAGATCAAGGCGTATTACTTTTCGCTGTGAGGGGGTGTGGGGCCATGTCGGTGAACAAGCTCGATTTATCTATTCACCGATCTATTCACGCCATGCCCGACGACTTCAGTTTGTCCCCTTTGCGTTTGACTGCTGGAGCGAGATTGCATGGTGTAACTCGTTGATCAGAAAGAAAAAATTTGTCATACCTTGCCTTGATCGTTGTCAGCAAGGTGCGGTGGGCTGATCAAGGTCTGGGCTGAACTATCTATTCACCGCGACTCGCGCGACCGCCGTCTATCCCCAGCAGCCCGCCCCCGCTTTCCTCATTTTCTGCACATTTGCCTGGCAGCATTGCGGCCATTGATATTGAGCTGGGGTGAATTCGTCATGTGGATATCTGATTTGTCTGGGCCGCTGGTGGCTCGCAGTGGGCTGCGGCTGGTGGTGGCGGCATCGGTGTTGGGTGCGTTGATGGCGTGTCAGCCCAGTTCGGGGCCAGCCGCGCCTGCATCTGCTGCCTCCGGGGCTGGCGGTGCGCCGGGTGCGCCCGGCGGGCGGGCGGGTGGCCCGCAAGTCGTGGGTGTGGTGGTGGTGCAGCCGCAAAAGGCCAGCTTTGCCACCGAACTGCCGGGGCGCGTGACGCCGCCGCTGGTGGCCGAGGTGCGGCCCCAGGTGCGCGGGTTGGTCAAGTCGCGCAACTTTGTCGAAGGCGCGTTCGTCAAGGCCGGGCAGGTGCTGTACCAGATCGACCCCGAGGGCTACCGCATCGCCCTAGCCGCTGCCCAAGCCACGCAGGCCAAGGCGCAAGCCACACTGGATGCGGCCAAGCTGACGGCGCAGCGGCGCGAGGGCTTGCTCAAGATCGAGGCCGTGAGCCAGCAGGATGTGCAAGACGCCCAAGTCGCCCTGAAGCAGGCCGAGGCCGACTTGGTCAGCGCCCGCGCCGCCGTGGATGCGGCGCAGCTCAACCTGACGCGCACCGCCGTCACCGCGCCGATTTCGGGCCGGGTGGATGTCAGCACCGTCACGCCGGGCGCGCTGGTCACCGCTGACCAGACCACGGCGCTGACCACGGTGCGCCAGACCGACCCGATCCAGGTGGATGTGAGTCAGTCCAGCGCCGAGCTGTTGCGCCTTAAACGCGACTGGGCCAGCGGCAAGTTCAAGCGCGTCAGCTCCGACGAGGCGCAGATCAAGCTCACGCTCGAAGACGGCAGCACCTACGCCAAGCCGGGCAAGCTGAGTTTTGGCGGCGTTTCGGTCAACACCAGCACCGGTGCGGTCACGCTGCGCGCCCAGTTCCCCAACCCCGAGGGGCTGCTGCTGCCCGGCATGTACGTGCGCGCCGTGCTGGAAACCGGCAGCGTGGACGAAGGGCTGGTGGTGCCGCAGCAAGCCTTGCTGCGCGATGCGCGCGGCGCGGCCAGCGTGCTGCTGGTGGGCGAGGGCAACAAGGTGCAAAAGCGCCCAGTGACGGTGGCCCGCGCCTTTGGCAGCGGCTGGCTGGTGAGCGAGGGCGTCAAACCCGGCGACAAGGTGGTGGTCGAAGGCTTGCAAAAGATCAAGCCCGGCGACGAGGTGCAAACCCGCGTGGTGGACTTGAACGCGCCTGCACCGGGGGCATCGGCAGCAGCGTCGGCATCCGCTTCGGCACCGGCCTCGGCCAACGCCAGCGCGGCCAGCCGCTAAACGGATAAAGGAATCAGGCTATGGCACGTTTCTTTATCGACAGGCCGGTGTTCGCCTGGGTGTTGGCGATTTTGGTGATGTTGGCCGGCTTGCTGGCGATTCGCACCTTGCCGCTGGAGCAGTACCCCGACATCGCGCCGCCGCGCGTCAGCATCAGCGCCAGCTACCCCGGCGCTTCGGCCAAGACCATTGAGGACTCGGTGACCCAGGTCATCGAGCAGCGCATGAAGGGGCTGGACGGGCTGATTGCCATGTCGTCCAACAGCTCGTCGTCGGGGCAGGCCAGCATCTCGCTGAGCTTTAAAGCGGGCACCAACCCCGATGTGTCCCAAATGCAGGTGCAAAACAAGCTGCAACAGGCCATGAGGCAACTGCCGCAGGCGGTGCAAGACCAGGGCGTGACGGTGACCAAAACCGGCACCGACTTCTTGATGATCGTGGCCTTTTACTCGGGCAACGCCAGCGCCAGCAACATCCAGATTGGCGACTACCTCAACTCCAACGTGGTGGACATCCTGAGCCGCTTGGACGGCGTGGGCGACATCCAACTGCTGGGCACCGGCCACGCCATGCGGATTTGGCTGGATCCGGCCAAGCTGGCCAGCTACTCGCTGATGCCCTCGGACGTGAACAGCGCCATCACCGCGCAAAACGCGCAGGTTTCCGCCGGGCAGGTGGGCGGCTTGCCCGCCGCGCCGGGGCAGCAGCTGAACGTGACCATCACCGCCCGCAGCAAGTTGCAGACGGTGGCTGAGTTCCGCAACATCGTCCTCAAAACCGGCAGCGATGGCAGCACGGTGCGGCTGAGCGACGTGGCCCGGGTCGAACTGGGCGGCGACAGCTACACCGTCAGCACCCGCTACAAGGGCCAGCCTTCGGCCTCGCTCGGCATTCGGCTGGCGCAGGGGGCCAACGCGCTGGCGGTGGCCGATGCGGTCAAGGCCAAGGTGGCCGAGCTGCAACCGGCTTTCCCCTACCAATTGCAAACCGCGCTGTCGCTGGACAGCAGCCCGTTTGTGCGGGTGTCGATTGAAGAGGTGGTCATCACCTTGCTCGAAGCCATCGCCCTGGTGGTGGTGGTGATGTATTTGTTCATGCAAAGCTGGCGCGCCACCTTGATCCCAGCCATCACCGTGCCGGTGGTGCTGCTGGGCACCTTTGGTGTGCTGGCGGCGGCGGGCTATTCGATCAACAGCTTGACCTTGTTCGGCGTGGTGCTGGCGATTGGGCTGCTGGTGGACGATGCCATCGTGGTGGTGGAAAACGTCGAGCGGGTGATGGGCGACGAGGGACTGAGCCCACGCGAGGCCACCCGCCGCTCGATGGGCGAAATCACCGGTGCGCTGGTCGGCATTGCGCTGGTGCTGTCGGCGGTGTTCATCCCGATGGCCTTCTTTGGCGGCTCGACCGGGGTGATTTACCGCCAGTTCTCCATCACCGTGGTGTCGGCCATGCTGCTGTCGGTGCTGGTGGCAATGAGCTTGACGCCCGCGCTGTGCGCCACCCTGCTCAAGCCGCTGCCGCCGGGCGAACATCACACGGCGCACCGGGGGCTGTTGGGGCGCTTTTTTGGCGGATTCAACCGAGGCTTTGAGCGCGGTAGCGATGGCCTGACCCGGCTGACCGGCACCTTGGTGGGCCGGGTCGGGCGGATGATGGCCGTCTACGCCCTGATCGTGGTCGGCACCGGGTTGCTGTACACGCAGCTGCCCACGTCCTTTTTGCCCGCCGAAGACCAAGGCACGCTGATGGCCGAGGTGCGCCTGCCCTCGGGCGCGACCAGCGAGCGGCTGATGAAGTCCACCCGCGCCTTTGAAAACTGGCTGAGTCAGCAGGCCGACATCGAGGGCTACACCCTGGTCACCGGCATCTCGGGCGACCAAGCCTCGGCCCGCTCGTTCATCCGCCTCAAGCCCTGGGACGAGCGCAAGAGCGAGGCGCAAAGCGCCGGGGCTATAGCCCGCCGCGCCAACAAAGAGTTGTCCAGCCTGCGCGATGCCCGCGTTTTTGTGATGCAGCCGCCCATCGTGCGCGGACTGGGTTCGGCAGGCGGCTTTACGCTGCAACTGCAAGACCGCATCGGTCTGGGCCACGAGGCGCTGCTGGCCGCACGCGAGCAACTCTTGCAAGCCGCCCGCAAGCGCCCCGAGCTGGCCCAGGTGCGCGCCAGCGGCTTGGACGACGCCACCCAGTTCGGCATCCAGATTGACGACCGCAAGGCTGGCGCTTTGGGCCTGTCGGCGGCAGATGTCAACAGCACCTTGTCCACGGCGCTGGGCGGCACCTACGTCAACGACTTTCTGGATCAAGGCCGCGTCAAAAAGGTCTACGTCCAAGGCGATGCACCCTACCGCATGGCCCCCGACGCCATCTTGCAGTGGCATGTGCGCAGCAGCGCCAGCGGCGCGATGGTGCCGTTCTCGGCTTTTGCCGCGACCAATTGGACGTTTGGCGCGCCGCGCCTGGAGCGCTTCAACGGCTTCTCGTCCTACGAAATCGTGGGCGACTCTGCCGCAGGCGTCAGCTCCGGCACCGCGATGGATGTGATGGAAGAGCTGATCGCGCAACTGCCCCCCGGCATCGGTTTTGAGTGGTCAGACCAGTCGTACCAAGAGCGCCTGTCGGGCTCGCAAGCCCCGGCGCTCTACGCCATTTCGGTGCTGTTCGTCTTCTTGTGTCTGGCCGCGCTGTACGAGAGTTGGTCGGT
>CALMOI010000080.1 GCA_937871735.1 uncultured Comamonadaceae bacterium | reverse complement strand
TTTGAGTTTTTTTGGGCTGGACTTGGCGGTGCCGATAGGCGTGTTCACCGGCTTGGCCGTGTTTGTGCCTTATCTCGGCTACGGCTTGGGGCTGGTGTTG
Source organism: uncultured Comamonadaceae bacterium (assembly GCA_937871735.1). GTDB lineage: Bacteria > Pseudomonadota > Gammaproteobacteria > Burkholderiales > Burkholderiaceae_C > CALMOI01. Next base: position 15,997 of record CALMOI010000080.1, on the reverse strand, counting down.
GCCTCGGTGTCGGGGCTGCTCCAAATGGGGGGCTTTCATGCGCTGATCATGGTGTCGGTGGTGTACGGCGTGGGGCAGATGGTGGAAAGCTTCTTCCTCACCCCGCGTTTTGTGGGTGAGCGCATAGGCTTGCATCCGCTGATGGTGATTTTTGCGTTGCTGGCCTTTGGTCAGTTGTTTGGTTTTGCAGGCGTGCTGATGGCCTTGCCGGCCAGCGCCGTGTTGCTGGTGGCGGTACGCCGCTTGCGTTTGCAATATTTGGGCAGTCCGCTGCACCGGGGTTCTCTTTCGAAAGCTGTGATCGCGCATGAAACAACTCGCCCTTGATCTAGGCTTGGCAGCCCGGCCCAGTTTGTCCAGCTTTTTTGCCGGATCGAACGAAGCCGCGCTGAAACACCTTGAACAATCCACCTTCATTCCCACGCCATCGCCCGTGCCCACCTACTTGTGGGGCGAGAGCGGTTGCGGCAAAACCCATTTGCTGTGCGCCGTGCGCGATGCGCTGCAAGGCCGTGGCTTGCAAGTAGGCTGGCTTGATGCCAACACCGCCGAGCCCGCCGAGTTCGATGACAACTGGGCCGCCGTGCTGATGGACGATGTCCACCTCTACAACCGCGAGCAGCAGCACGCCGCCTTCAACTGGTTCGTCAACGCCATGACACCCCACGAGGGCAAATTGCGCTGGGTGCTGACGGCGGGCGAATTGCCCCCGGCAGACATGGTGTTCTTGCGCGAAGACCTGCGCACCCGCTTGGGCTGGGGCCACGTCTTTGCTCTGCAATTGCTGCGCGAGCCTGAGCGCCGCGCCGTGCTGCGCCACCAAGCCCAAGAGCGTGGTTTGGTGCTGCGCACCGAGGTGATGGACTTCATGATGAGCCATTTTTCGCGCGACTTGGGCAGCCTCACCGTGCTGCTTGACCACCTTGACACTTACGCGCTGCAAACCCAGCGCGCCATCACCATTCCGCTCATCAAATCCATGCTGGAGAACGAGTGACCGTTGCCACTGCTTTCGTACCGCCGCGCCGCTTGGCGCTGTTTGACCTTGACCACACCCTGTTGCCGCTGGACTCGGACTATTCCTGGGGCGTGTTCACCACCGACATCGGCTGGACTGACCCGGACACCTTTCGTCAGCGCAATGACGAGTTCTATGCCCATTACCAAGCGGGCACGCTTGACATTCACGACTACGTGCGCTTCGCCACCGAGGCTGCGCGCCTGCACGGCCCCGAGCAAGCCGCCGCTGCCCACGCCCGCTTCATGCGCGAAGTGATCGTGCCCCAGATTCAGCCGCAAGCGCAGGCCTTGGTGCGCCAGCACCAAGACGCAGGTGATGCAGTGCTGATCGTCACCGCCACCAATGAATTCGTCACCCGCCCGATTGCCGATGCTTTCGGGGTCAGCGAACTGATTGCGGTCGAACTGGCCCGCGATGCCAGCGGCTGGATCACTGGCGATATTGCGGGCACGCCCTCGTTTCGCGAAGGCAAAGTCACCCGCGTGGCCCAGTGGTTGGCGGCTCACCAGTTGGACTGGCAGGACGTGGAAATCACCTTCTACTCCGACTCTGACAACGACCTGCCGCTGCTGGAACGCGCCCAACACCCCGTGGCCACCAATCCCAACGCCCGGCTGCGTGCGTTGGCGCAAGAACGCGGCTGGCGCATACTCGACCTGTTTTCCTCCCCGGTTTGAGACCGCCTCGGTGCCTTGCCGCCGCAGCGCCTCACACCCTACACATCACGCATGATCAAGACATTCATCGACAAGCTGCTGGGCAAATCGTCCCGTGGCCGCAAGTCCAAATTCGGCAAACGCGAAGCCTTGGGCGTGGACATTCACGGCATCAACCCTGCACTGGTGGACGAACGCGCCCTCAACGTGGTGCGCACCCTAAAACAAGCTGGGTTTGAAGCCTATATCGTGGGCGGCGCGGTGCGCGACCTGTTGGTTGGCCTGCGCCCCAAAGACTTTGATGTGGCCACCAACGCCACGCCTGAAGAGGTCAAAGGGCTGTTTCGCCGCGCCTTCATCATTGGGCGGCGCTTTCGCATCGTCCACGTGGTGTACGGGCGAGGCCGCGAAAACGACGTGATCGAGGTCTCCACCTTCCGCGCCTACATGGACAACGCCGCTGCCGAGCAAGTCGCTGGCAACGAGAAAACCAGCAAAAGCGAATTGGCTGGCATGAAGCACGCGGTTGATTCCACGGGCCGCGTGTTGCGCGACAACGTCTGGGGCCCGCAGGAAGAAGACGCGGTGCGCCGTGACTTCACCATCAACGCCATGTACTACGACCCGGAAACCCAAATCGTGGTGGACTACCACAAGGGTTTCCAAGACGTGCAAAAGCGCACGCTGCGCATGATTGGCGACGCGGCCACCCGTTACCGCGAAGATCCGGTGCGCATCATCCGCGCCGTGCGTTTTGCGGCGAAGCTCAGTCCGCTGGGCTTTGAGCTGGAACCCAAAACCGGCAAGCCGCTGGTGGCTTCGCTGGCGCTGCTGGCTGATGTGCCGCAAAGCCGCTTGTTTGACGAAATGCTCAAGCTGCTGCAAACCGGCCACGCGCTGGCCACCATCGCGCAGCTCAACAAGCTGGGGCTGGCACGCGGCATTTACCCGCTGCTGGATGTGGTGGTCGAACGCGCCGACACGCCGTTTGTGCAAGCCGCCTTGCGTGACACTGACCGCCGCGTCGGCGAAGGCAAGCCGGTTGCGCCCAGTTTCTTGCTGGCTTGCGTGCTGTGGGCTGATGTGCGCGATGGTTGGGCACAGCGCACTGCGCGGCGCGAGCACCCGTTCCCGGCGCTGCAAAACGCCATCGACGAAGTGTTTGATGCCCGCATCGGCGATGTGTCAGGCCGAGGCAAGTTGGCCGCAGACATGCGCGAAATTTGGATGATGCAACCGCGTTTTGACAAGCGCGTTGGCAGCACGCCGTACAGCATGGTGGAGCAGCCGCGTTTTCGCGCTGGTTTTGACTTCATGCGTCTGCGTGCTGAAGTCAATGAAATTGATTTGGTGCTGGCCGATTGGTGGCAAGAGTTCAGCATGGCCGACGATGCCACGCGTGAAGACTTGATTTACCAAGTCAAGCAGGAGCAGCTCAAAGCCAGCCGCACCACCCGCGTACACCGCTTGCCGCCCGTCAGCTCGGTCTTGAACCCGGCGGCTCCGGCTCCCACGCCCGCCAGCGCCGCTCCTGCCGCTGAGTTCGATGCGCCTGAAGGCATGGCTGATGCGGGCACCGATGCGCCGAAAAAGCGTCGTCGCCGTCGTCGCAAGCCCACGGGCGAAGGCGCAGCAGGTGATGCGGGCGGTGCCCCCGCCGCTGACGCTGAATAAGGCGCTGATGTCGATGCACTGCATCAGCACGCCGCTGGTTCGTGAGTCGGTGACGGCTTATATCGCCTTGGGTGGCAATTTGGGTGATGCGGCGCGCACGGTGCAAGCCGCTTTTCTGGCGCTGGCCGGTTTGCCGGGTACCCAGTTGCGAGCGCAATCCAGCCTGTACCGCACCGCGCCTTACGAGTCCAGCGGGCCGGATTACATCAACGCCGTAGCCGCCCTAGACACCACGCTCACCGCGCCCGATTTGCTGGCCGCGCTGCAAGCCCTTGAGCTCCAAGCCGGTCGTGAACGCCCGTACCTGAACGCGCCGCGCACCTTGGATTTGGACGTGTTGCACTACGGCAGCGCCCGCATCAGCAGCCCGCGTTTGACCGTGCCGCACCCGCGCTGGACTGAGCGCGCCTTTGTGCTGGTGCCGCTGGCCGAGATTGCGCCTGAGTTGGTCAGTGCTGCGCAATTGCAGGCGGTGGCCGATCAGGGCATTGCGCGTTGGTCTGCCGAGCCCAGCGCCGTGTAATTTACGAGCGCGGCGGGCGCCTTCTTCGATCAGCTTGAATCCCAAGTTGGTGCAAGAAGCGCCCAGAAGGTACCAAGTAGGGGCGGTTAAACTCGCTGTGTCATCAAAGTGTCAAATTCTCGACACTTTTCTTCCCCCGTTTCCCCCTTAGGAGTCCGCCATGTTGTTTGGCAAGTTGCTGCCGCGCGAAGGCAATTTTTTTGAACTGTTCAACCAGCACGCTGACCGCATCGTCGAAGCGGCGCGTGCGTTTTCACAGCTGGTCGCCAATTACAACGACCCGCATCTGCGCGACAAGTACAACCAAGACGTAGACACCGCCGAAGAAGCCGCCGACCGCGTGACCCAAGAAGTCAACCGGATGCTGCACAAAACCTTCATCACCCCGATTGATCGCGAGCAAATCCACGGCCTGATCAACACGATGGACGATGTGGCCGACTTGATTCAAGACTCGGCAGAAACCATGGCGCTGTACGACGTGCGCCACATGACCGAAGAAATCACCCGTCTGACCGATCTGGGCCTGAAGTGCTGCGAGCGCCTGCGTGATGCCGTCAAGCTGCTCGACCGCATTGCCGACCCCAGCACTGCCGAAGCCGCCCTGAAGACCTGCGAAGAAATTGACCGCTTGGAAGGCGATGCCGACCGCGTGCTGCGCAGCGCCATGAGCAAGCTGTTCCGCGCTGAGCCCGATGTGCGCGAGTTGATCAAGCTGAAGGCGATTTACGAGCTGCTGGAAACCATCACCGACAAGTGTGAAGACGTGGCGAATTTGATCGAGGGCATCATCCTCGAAAACTCCTGATCAACCATCGGATACAGGCTATGGAAACGGCTCAGACCGCCCTGTGGGTGGTGGTTTTATTGGTGGTGTTGGCGCTGGCGTTTGACTTCATGAATGGGTTTCATGACGCAGCCAACTCGATTGCAACGGTGGTGTCCACCGGGGTGCTCAAGCCCGCGCAGGCGGTGCTGTTTGCCGCGTTTTTCAACGTGGTGGCAATTTTGATTTTCCACTTGAGTGTGGCAGCCACGGTGGGCAAAGGCATTGTGCAGCCCGGCGTGGTGGACACCCACGTGGTGTTTGGCGCGCTGCTGGGCGCGATTGCGTGGAACATCATCACGTGGCTTTACGGCATTCCCAGCAGTTCGTCGCACGCGCTGATTGGCGGTATTGTGGGCGCGGTGATGGCCAAATCGGGTGCCAGCGCCTTGGTGTCAGCAGGCATTTTGAAGACAGTAGCGTTCATCTTTGTGTCGCCGCTGCTCGGTTACGTGCTGGGTTCGCTGATGATGGTCGTGGTGGCTTGGGTGTGCCGCCGCGCACGTCCGTCCAAGGTGGACAAGTGGTTTCGGCGCTTGCAACTGATTTCTGCCGGGGCTTACAGCTTGGGCCACGGCGGCAATGATGCGCAAAAAACCATCGGCATTATCTGGATGCTGTTGATTGCCACCGGCTACTCGGCGGCCACCGACCCGTCGCCGCCGATGTGGGCGATCTTGAGTTGCTACACGGCGATTGGTGCGGGCACCATGTTTGGCGGCTGGCGCATCGTCAGAACGATGGGGCAAAAGATCACCAAGCTGAAGCCGGTAGGCGGTTTTTGTGCTGAAGCTGGCGGCGCGATGACATTGTTTTTGGCTACGGCGCTGGGTGTTCCTGTGTCTACAACGCACACCATCACGGGTGCGATTGTCGGCGTGGGTTCGGTGCAGCGTGCGAGCGCCGTGCGCTGGGGCGTGGCGGGCAATATCGTCTGGGCTTGGGTGCTGACGATTCCGGCCAGCGCCTTTGTGGCCGGGGTGGCTTACTGGATCAGCATGCAGTTGTTCTGATCAGCGCTACGCCGTCAAGTGAGCCCGCCAGATGCCCATTATTGGGAAATCTTGCGGGCTTCTTCAATTTGGTGCTCGAAGTAGTGCTGGAAGCTATAGGCCAGCGTGGCCATCAAAATCGCCGTGCCCACCAGCAGCGACAACGCGATGCCGCCCACGGTCAGCCAGCCGGTTTGGCCGGGCGCGGCTTCCGGGGTGGCGCTGGGGTTGAAGCAGGCATTCCATTTTTCAGGACTCATCAGGCCGTAGACGATGGCTTGCAGGGCGCAGCAGGCGATGGTGAAGCCCAGTAATGGGATCAGCAACCAGCTCAGTTGATCGTCTTGTCCATACGCTTGCACTCGCGCGATGCCGTACAGCCCCAAGGCGGTGGGCACGGGCAGCAACCAACCCAACCCATCGCCCCAGCCGCGCAGGTAAAAGCGATGCAGCCCGAGCGGGCCGCCCAAAAAGGCCAGCCAAGTGGTCAAGGTTTTGTTTTTCATGCGGCGGATTATTGCGGTCAGGGGCTGATCGGGGCAGAGTGATTGCCCGCCCCCAAGGGGCGATCCATCAGCACCACATCAAGCCAGCGGTCGAATTTCCAGCCGCAGGCCGTCAGTAATCCGGTCTGGGTGAAGCCCAGGGCTTGGTGCAGCCCAATGGAGCCCGCATTGCCCGAGTCGCCAATCACTGCAATCAAGCGCCTCACCCCGGCGCGCTCGGCTTGCAGCGCCAGTTCGGCCAGCACTGCCCGACCTAAACCTTGGCGCTGCGCTGTGGGCGCGAGGTAGATCGAGTCTTCAGCCGCAAACCGAAATGCCGCACGCGGACGAAACCAGTTGCAGTACGCGTAGCCCAGCACCGATCCCGCTTGTTCGGCCACCAACCACGGCAGACCGCGTGCTTGCACTTCTGCGTAGCGGGCGGCCATGTCGGCGAGTGAGGGCGGGTCAATCTCGAAAGTGCCGGTGCTGTGGCGCACGTGGTGGGCGTAAATAGCGGTCACCGTAGGCAAATCAGCGACACAACAGGGGCGAATAACTGGCATGGAAATGGGCTAGCGTTATAATGGAGGGCTTTTCAGTGTGTCGCTGGCCGGGTGGCCATGTCGCGTGTCTCAACGCTGAAAACACATTTACCACCCACAGGATAAATCATGGTTGTGATTCGACTCTCTCGCGGCGGCTCTAAGGGCCGTCCTTTCTTCAACATCGTCGTGGCTCCCAAGCGCGAACGCCGTGATGGCCGCTTTATCGAGCGTCTCGGTTTCTACAACCCCACCGCTGTCGAAGGCGAAGAAGGTCTGCGCATTGCACAAGACCGTCTGACCTACTGGAAGAGCGTGGGCGCACAAGCTTCCCCCACCGTGGAACGTCTGATCAAGCAAGCCGCCGCCAAGGTTGCTGCTTAATTAGCTCCAGAGCGCGTTGACTGTGATGTTGTCCGCCCTAGAGCCTGCCGAACTGCCGGCAGACGCCATCGAAGTTGGGCGCATTGCAGACGCGTGGGGCATCAAAGGCTGGTTCAAGGTCTTGCCCCACAGCGCCTCGCCTGAGGCGCTTTTTTCGTCCAAACGCTGGTATTTGCAGCCCTCAGAACGAGGCGCAAAAACCTTCACGGGCACGGTACGGCTCACCATCAAAGAAGCCAAAGATCATTCGGATGTGGTGGTGGCCTCGTCCCACGACATCCCCGACCGCAGTGCCGCCGAAGCCCTCAAGGGCGCGCGCGTGTTTGTGCCGCGTTCCAGCTTCCCCACGCCTGACAAAGACGAGTACTACTGGGTCGATTTGATCGGCCTGAATGTGGTCAACCGTGAAGGCGTGGCGCTGGGTGTGGTGAAAGAACTGCTGTCTACCGGCCCGCAAACCGTGCTGGTGTTGGCTGGTACCCAGTTAGATGACGCAGGCGTGAGCCGCGATATTGAGCGCATGATTCCCTTCGTCTCCGCGTTTGTCGATGGGGTGGATTTGTCCACTCGCCGCATCACGGTGGACTGGCAGCCCGACTACTGAGTCGTGCGCTGCGCACGCATTGCCATGCGCTTTGACATCATCACCCTGTTCCCCGAACTGTTTGCGCCGCTGCTGACCAGCGGCGTGACTCGTCGCGCCTACGAAGGTGGCTTGGTTCACGTGCGCCTGTGGCCGTTGCGTGACTTCGCGCCCGGCAATTACCGCCGTGTGGACGACCGCCCCTTTGGCGGTGGCCCCGGCATGGTGATGATGGCCGAGCCGCTGCAAGCCTGCCTGGATGCGATCCGCGCCGACCGTGCTGAAGCCGCACAAACGCAAGCCCCGGTCGTGCTGTTTTCGCCTATCGGCGAGCGGCTAGATCATGCGGGTGTGGCGCGCTGGTCGGGCAGTGCTGGCGCGATTTTGGTGTGTGGCCGCTATGAAGGCATTGACCAGCGATTCATTGATGCGCGCGTCGATATGCAAATCAGCTTGGGTGATTTTGTGCTGTCTGGCGGTGAAATTGCCGCGATGGCGCTGCTGGATGCCGTCGCCCGTTTGCAGCCCGGCGTGCTGAACGACGAGGGTAGCCACCAGTTGGACAGCTTCAACCCCGCATTGGATGGCTTGCTGGACTGCCCGCACTACACCCGCCCCGAAGTTTGGCAGGGTCACGAAGTGCCGCCGGTGCTGCTGTCAGGCCACCATGCCCACATCGAACGCTGGCGGCGCGACCAGCGGCTGCTCACCTCGTTGCAGCATCGCCCTGAGCTGGTCGAGACTGCGCGCGATGCCGGTCACTTGGACAAAGCTGACCTGAAACTCATCGGCAAATTGCTATAATGGAAGGCTTTTCGATCCTCTGTCCAGCCGTGGAATGGGAGTGCCGCGCTTGCCGCAGCCACCTGGCCCGCCTTTTGTGTAGCGTGGACACGATCTTTGAAGGTAGACCATGAATCTGATCCAGACCCTTGAGCAAGAAGAAATTGCCCGTCTCGGCAAAAACATCCCCGATTTCGCACCTGGTGACACCATCATCGTGAGCGTGAACGTGGTTGAAGGCACTCGCAAGCGCGTTCAGGCTTACGAAGGCGTGGTGATCGCTAAGCGCAACCGTGGCCTCAACAGCGGCTTCATCGTGCGCAAGATCTCCAGCGGTGAAGGCGTGGAACGTACGTTCCAAACCTACAGCCCGCTGATCGCTGGCATTGAAGTCAAGCGCCGTGGTGACGTGCGCCGCGCCAAGCTGTACTACCTGCGTGAACGCAGCGGCAAGTCGGCTCGTATCAAAGAAAAGCTGCCAGCACGCAAGGTGGCTGCTGTCGCCGCCGCGTAAGCTGCTACGCAGGCTCTTGAAGCCTGTGTGCATCAAAACCGTCTGGAGCTTAGGCTTGAGACGGTTTTTTTCTTTGGCGTGCCGCTTTTCATAGCATCATGCCCGCTTCGAGTTCAGTCCGCGCTCGTCACCCAAGGTCACTTTCGCATGGTTTATCAGCCGCCCGCATCATCGTCTTTCGTTCCTTTGGCGGCGTTTGACCCGCGCTCGGTGCCCATCGTCGGGGTGGACGCGCATTTGCCGCCGATTGCCGCCGATGCGCTGTCGCCCGCTGCTTTGCGCGAACGATTTTTAACCCCGCCGGTGTGGCAGCCCGAGGTGTTGTCCGAAAAAAAGTTTGCCGACCGCCAGCCAGCACGTGCGGCGGTGTTAGTGCCCATCGTGCTGCGCGGCTCGCATCCCCATGACCTCACGGTGCTGTTGACGGAGCGCACAGCGCAGTTGTCCACCCACTCGGGGCAAATCGCTTTTCCGGGCGGCAAAGTCGATCCGGGCGATGCTGATGCCACCGCTGCGGCCTTGCGTGAGGCCCACGAAGAAGTTGGCTTAGAAGCGGATTGGGTGCAGGTGCTGGGCAGTTTGCCCACCTACATCACCGGCACTTCGTTTTGGGTCACGCCGGTGGTGGCGCTGGTGCAGCCTGGTTTTACCCTGCGCCCCAATCCTGATGAAGTGGCCGATACCTTTGAAGTGCCGTTGCACTTTTTGATGAACCCTGCCAACCACCAACGCCACCGGATGATGCGTGATGGCGTGCAGCGTGAATGGTTTTCCATGCCTTACCGCGCTGCCGAGGCCCAAGCGTTGCCTGAACGCTACATCTGGGGTGCGACGGCTGGCATGTTGCGCAACTTCTACCGTTTTCTGGCTGCTTGAGTGCAGCAATACGCCCTCGTTATGATGCGGTCATGAGCTTTTTTGCCATTTTGTTTGCCCTGCTGATGGAGCAAGTGCGTCCGGTGGGGCGCGACAACCCCATTCACACAGGCTTGCGTGCTTGGGCGCGTTGGGTCAGTCGCAACTTCGATGCGGGGCAATCTCAGCATGGTTGGCTGTCTTGGGGGTTGACTGTGGGCTGTCCCTCCGTGGCGGCATTGGCTGTGCATTGGCTGTTGATGTACTTTGTGGGATGGCCGTTTGCCGTGCTGTGGAGCGCGGCCTTGCTCTACATCACACTGGGTTTTCGGCAATTCAGCCATCACTTCACAGCCATTCGTGATGCGCTGGATGCGGGTGACGAAGCGCGTGCCCGCGAGGCACTTGCGCATTGGCAGCAGGTTGATGCCAGCGAACTGCCGCGCAGCGAGATCGTGCGCCATGTGATTGAGTATTCCGTGCTGGCGGCGCATCGGCATGTGTTTGGCGTGCTGGCTTGGTTTTCGATACTGGCTGCGTTGGGCTTGGGCCCCGCCGGGGCGGTGCTGTACCGCTGTAGCGAATTTGCTTTTCGCCACTGGCGCTACACGGGGCGCTTTGTGCAGCAGCCCGTCAGCGATGCCTTGCAATTGGCGGCGGCCCAAGCGTGGCGGGTGATTGATTGGGTTCCGGCGCGCATCACGGCGCTGGGCTTTGCCGTGGTGGGCAGCTTTGAAGAAGCCATCGACAGTTGGCGCAACCACTCGCAGCATTTCCCGAACGACAACGATGGCGTGATCTTGGCCGCCACCGCTGGGGCCATCAACGTGCGCTTGGGTGGTGAAGCCCTGAAAACCGTCATCAGCCTGCCTGCGCCCGGTGATGGCGATTTGGATTCCGTACCGCAACCCGATGTTGGCACCACGCCTGGCCGTGAGCCTGAGCCTGCTTACCTGCCCCAAGTGGTGGGTTTGGTGTGGCGTTCGGTGGTGATGTGGCTGGTCCTGCTGGCCTTGCTGACACTGGCACGCTTGCTGGGCTAAGCTTCGTTAGCCCTCGGTGTGTGAGCTGACTGCGGCGCACCATGCTTGTTCTCTCGGTTTTTCCCGTTTTTTGACTGCCTCCCGCAAGGGATCTTGACACCATGACTTTGCAAACCACTGCCCCTGACACCCGTACGCTGTGGAGCCCCGGCATCGAAGCGCTGGTGCCCTACGTGCCCGGTGAGCAGCCCAAGATCAACAACTTGGTCAAGCTCAACACCAACGAAAATCCCTACCCGCCGTCGCCGCGTGTGCTGGCCGCCATTGCCGCTGCCACCGAGCAAGGATTGCAGCTTTACCCTGATCCGCAGTCCAGCGCGCTGCGTGAGGCCATTGCGGCGCACCACGACATCGACCCCGCGCAGATCTTTGTGGGCAACGGTTCTGATGAAGTGCTGGGTCACGCCTTCTACGCCTTTTTCCGCCAAGGCAAGCCGCTGCTGCTGCCGGATGTCACCTACAGCTTTTACAAGGTGTATTGCGGCCTGTACGGCATTGAAATGGAAGTGGTGCCGCTGGCTGCCGACATGGGCATCAACGTGGCCGACTACGCCCGTGCTGATGCGCTGGCCGTGGGCGGCGTGGTGATCGCCAACCCCAACGCGCCCACCGGCTGCCCGCTGCCATTGGCCGCGATTGAACAACTGCTGCAAAGCCAGCCGCAGCGCGTGGTGCTGGTCGATGAGGCTTATGTGGACTTTGGTGCCGAGAGCGCCATCAGCTTGGTGAATCGTTACCCGAATTTGCTGGTGGTTCACACCCTGTCCAAGTCGCGCTCGCTGGCCGGGTTGCGGGTCGGCTTTGCGGTGGGGCAGCGGCATTTGATTGAGGCGCTAGAGCGCGTCAAAGACAGCTTCAACTCCTACCCGCTGGACAAGCTGGCCCAGGTCGGTGCCACCGCCGCCTACCAAGACCGCGACCACTTCGAGCAAACCCGTGCCGCCGTGATTCACAGCCGCGAAGGGCTGACCTTGGCGCTGGAGGATTTGGGCTTCAAGGTGCTGCCGTCAGCGGCGAACTTCGTGTTTGCCACCCACCCGCAGCGCGATGCGGCGCAACTGGCCGCTGGTTTGCGCGAGCACGGCGTGCTGGTGCGGCACTTTGGCGCGGCGCGGGTGGCGCAGTACCTGCGTATCAGCATCGGCACCCCCGCGCAGTGCGATGCGCTGCTGGCCGCGCTGGGCCGCATTTTGGCGGCCTGAACCGCCCAAGCGCCTCAGTAGCGCGGCGGCTCGCTCAGCTCAGCGAACAAGTCGCCGTAGATTTTGTAGCGCCTGGGGCTGATGCCGCCGCTGGCCTCGTCAGCGGCCACGGCGGCTTGCACGCCGCAGCCGGGCTCGTGCAAATGGGTGCAGTTGTAGAACTTGCATTGCGCCACATGCGGTTTCAGGTCGGGCATGTAGGCGGCGAGCTGCATCGGTTCGATGTGGCGCAGGCCAAATTCTTGAAAGCCGGGCGAGTCGATCAACGCCGTGTTGCTGGCCCGATCCACCCAGTACCAACTGGTGCTGGTGGTGGTGTGCTTGCCCGAGTTCAGCGCCTGCGAAATCTCATTGGTCTCGGCCAGCGCGCCCGGCACCCGTCGGTTGATCAAGGTGCTTTTACCCACGCCTGAGGGGCCGAGCACCAGCGTGGTTTTGCCCGTCAGCGCCTCTATCAAGGGCTGCAATTGCGCGTCGCTGTCGTGGCTGAGGGACATGCTCAACATGGGGTAGCCGCAGGCGCGGTACGGTGCCAAGCGCGACCACGCTTGGGCGTGCAGCGCGGGCAGGTCGCTTTTGTTCAGCGCAATCAGCGGCGTGATGTGCTCGGCCTCTGCGGCAATCAGCGCGCGAGAGAGCTGGCTTTCTGAGTATTCCGGCTCGGCGGCAATCAAGATCAGCACTTGATCCAAGTTGGCGGCAAAAGACTTGGTGCGGATTTCGTCTTGGCGGTAAAACAAATTGCGCCGCTCTTGCACTTTTTCGATGGTGCCTTCGTCTTGCGAGGGTTGCCACAGCACGCGGTCGCCCACCACGGATTGGCTTTTTTTGCCACGCGGGTGGCAAATCACGCGCTGGCCGTCAGCGGTTTCAACCACGCAATGGCGGCCATGTCCGGCCACGACCAAGCCGGTTTGTTGCGTGGCTTGGGCGGCGCTGGCAGCGGCGGTGTGGGCCGCGCGGGCGTTGGGGCGGCTCATGCGCTTGCGCCCATGCGGGCCAGACGCTCAGAGGCGGGCGGGTGCGAGTAGTAGAACTTCACGTACAGAGGATCCGGGGTGAGGGTAGATGCGTTGTCTTTGTAGAGCTTGAGCAGCGCCCGAGCCAAGTCGCCGCCATTGGTTTGCGCGATGGCGTAGGCATCGGCCTCGAACTCATGCTTGCGCGACAGTTGCGCCATCAGCGGCGACAAGAAGAAGGAAAACACGGGCGTGACCAGCATGAACAGCAGCAAGGCCAGCGCGTCGTTGGGCGCTTGCATTTCGCCGCCCAGGTTGGGAATCACGCCTAAGCCGGTGTAGAACCAGCCTTGGGTGGACAGCCAGCCCAGCAGCGCCAAACCGGCCAAGCTCATGGCAAATAGGCTGACGATGCGCTTGGGCACATGCTTGTGCTTGAAGTGGCCCAACTCGTGGGCCAGCACGGCTTCGACCTCGCCGGGGTCGAGTTGGCGCAGCAAGGTGTCGTAGAACACCACGCGCTTGGCCGCGCCAAAGCCGGTGAAATAAGCGTTGGCGTGGGCGCTGCGCTTGCTGCCGTCCATGACGAACAAGCCTTTGGCTGCGAAGCCGCAGCGCTGCATCAGCGCGGTGACGCGGTTTTTCAGCGATTCATCGTCCAGCGGCTGAAATTTGTTGAACATCGGCGCGATGAAGGTGGGGTAAATCAGCAGCATCAGCAGGTTGAAACCCATCCACACGCCCCAGACCCACAGCCACCAGTAACGCCCGCTGGCACCCATCAGCCACAGCACCAGGGCCGCAATCGGCAAACCAATGATCGCGCCCACCACGCTGGACTTGAGGGTGTCGGCCAGCCAGAGCTTGAACGTCATTTTGTTGAAGCCAAAGCGCTCTTCCAGCACAAAGGTTTTGTAGAGCGTGAGGGGCAGATCAATCACGCTGCTGATCAGCATGAAGCCCGCCAAGAGCGCCAGTTGCTGCACCATGCCGCCGCCCAGTGCGTTCATCAGCACTTGGTTGAGCGCGTCCAGCCCGCCCAGCAGCGTCCAGCCCAGCAGCACGGCACCGCCCAGCGCCAAGTCCAGCAAACCCAGACGCGCTTTGGCGATGGTGTAGTCAGCCGCTTTTTGGTGCGCCGCGAGCGTGATGTTGGCGGCAAAGGCAGCGGGAACCGCGCCTCGGTGCTGCGCCACATGGCGAATTTGACGCGTTGCCAGCCACAGCCGCAGCAGCAAGCTGATGACCAGCGCGGCCGCAAACACTAGCGTCAGCGTGAGTGAATAGGAGGAGGGTGACGTTACCGCCACAGAAGGCAAGATCGAAGAAGGCATGGGGGCGAAGTTTAGGCGCAATCGCGTCGAACAGCGCCAAGCCAGCGCATGGGCGACAATCTCGCGCATGACTGAAGCGACCGCACCCTCACTTTCCGCCCCCCCGCAAACCATCCCGGCCACCTTGGCCAAGTCGGATCAAAACTTAATTTGGCTCGATTGCGAGATGACCGGCCTTGACCCCGAAGACGACCGTCTGCTGGAAATTGCCGTGATCGTGACCGGCCCCAACCTCACGCCCCGCATTGAAGGCCCGGTGTTGGTGATTCACCAAAGCGATGCGCAATTGGGCAAGATGGACGCTTGGAACCGGGGCACGCATGGCCGCAGCGGCCTGACCGACAAAGTCAAAGCCGCCATATTGACCGAGGCTGAGGCCGAGGTGCAGATTGTGGATTTCATCAAGCGCTACGTGCCCAAAAATGGCTCGCCCATGTGCGGCAACTCAATCAGCCAAGACCGGCGTTTTTTGGTCAAGTACATGCCCAAGCTGGAGGCGTACTTTCATTACCGCAATTTGGATGTCAGCACGCTCAAGGAACTGGCCAAACGCTGGCGGCCTGAGGTCTATGCCTCATTCAAAAAGCAGCAAAAGCACACCGCGCTGGCCGATGTCCACGAGTCCATTGACGAGCTGGAACACTACCGCACGCACTTCCTGCAAGCGACCAGCCTAGGATAAACCCGCACGCAAATTTGAAAGTTGTGTCATAATCGGCGGCTGTGCTGTGAATTGCAGCACATTTGTACATCTCCCTATCACACACCTGATCCATCTATAAGGATCAATCCAGTAGCTCACAGCACCTTTGCAGGTTTTGGAGCTGGCAGAAGTCACTACAGTGAACTGCCACGGCGGCACAGGATGCGCCGACACTGGGCTTCGTTTGATGGTTGATGTTTTTTAACCATTGACGAAGCGCACCGCCGCCTGTGTGGTGCCTCGTGTGAGAAAAAAATGACCGACGCTTTTGAAGTGCTGGGCGACTTGTCGCCCGTTGAATCTATTTCCGCTGATTCTTCCTCCTCCGAACTGGCTTTCCGTGAACCGGAAGCCGAATTTTCTGAACCCGCCGAAGTGCTGGCCGAAGAGGCCGAAGTCGTGCCTAACGGCTTCGTCACGCTGGGCTTGGCTCCTGAGCTGATTCAAGCTGTGGCCGATCTGGGTTACACCCAGCCCACCACGGTGCAACTGCAAACCATTCCCAAGGCTTTGCCTGATCAAGCCGGTGGCGAAGGCAAGCGCTTCATCGACCTGATGGTGTCCAGCCAAACCGGTAGCGGTAAAACCGCCGCCTTCTTGCTGCCCGTGCTGCACACCCTGCTCAAGACCCAAGCTGATGCTGAAGCTCAAGAGCGCGCTGAGTTCGATGCCGCCGTGGCCGAAGCCATCGCCCGTGGCGAAGTGCCCCCGAAGCGCGCCAAGCGCAAAGACCCGACCAACCCGCGTCATTTCAAGGCCGCTACGCCCGGCGCGCTGGTGCTGTGCCCAACCCGTGAGTTGGCCCAGCAAGTAGCCCATGACGCTATCGAGTTGGTCAAGCATTGCCGTGGCCTGCGCGTGGCCAACGTGGTGGGCGGTATGCCTTACCAATTGCAAATCGCCAAACTGCAAAAT
>CALMOI010000079.1 GCA_937871735.1 uncultured Comamonadaceae bacterium | reverse complement strand
AAACAGTAGAACAGAGCCTGTCTAAGGCTATTACAGCGCGCTCAGGTGGCGCAGTTTGATAAACGCCATTGCTGCCATCACCGCGTCATTCATCGCGTCGTGCGCGTCGCGCAAGGGCAATTGCAAATCGGCCATGAGCGTGGCAAAGCGCAAATCAATGTCCGCATTGCCCTGTTGGTGCGAGGGCGGTAGGTGCTTGAATTTGTAGTCGTAATACAGCGCCGACACTTCAATCTTCGGCTGGGGCAAGCCCATGCCTATCAGCGGCGTAATGGCGCGGTTGAGCATGGCGACATCAAACTCCAAGTAATAACCGACCAGTGGCCGACTGCCAATGAAGTGCAGCAACTGCTGCATCGCCTCAGCCAGCGGCAGGCCGTTGGCGACATCTTGCTCGCGCAAGCGGTGGATGCGCACGCTTTGGCCGGGCACGCCTTTGTCGGGGCGCACCAGCAGCTCCAACCGCTCGCTGATCATGATGCGGTCGCCGACGATGCGCACGGCACCGACGGAGATGATTTCATCGCTGCGCCGGTTTAAACCGGTGGTTTCGCAGTCCAGCGACACCCATTCGTTGGGCGGCGGTGGCTCCAATACAAAAGCATAGGCTGGGTCGCTCAAATGGTGTTGTTGCCAGGCACGTTTGGCTTGTGCCAGCCAGTGGCGCGGGCCACTGGCACGCGCGAAAGAAGAAGTCGCGTCCGCCATATTCAGACCAAATCCAAGCGCAGGCGCATGTGCAGCAGGGCTTTAAAGCGTTTAACTACCGAGAGCGCATCTTTGAGCAAATCGCGCTCCAAGCTGGTCAAGCGCTCGGGGATGACGTTGCCGGTGACCGGGCGACCGGTGTCGATTTCTGCCAGCCCAGCCGTCAGGCGCAGCCCCATCAAAAAGTGCAGGCTCTCCATCAATTCTTGGGCCAGCCCCGCATCCACTACGCCATCGGCCACCAGCGCGGCAATACGATCAGCAGTGCTGGTGGCACTGACACGCCGCGCCAGCGCCAAGCTGCGCACGCCGTGGACGATGGGGAAGATGCCGGCTTTTTTCAGGCTGACGCGGCGCATTTCTTCGCTGGTGCCCAGCAGCCGGCTCCACCAACTGGCATCAGTGTCAAACTGCTCA
>CALMOI010000078.1 GCA_937871735.1 uncultured Comamonadaceae bacterium | reverse complement strand
GCCATTCCCGACATTCTTCGTCTGCACGATCTGCAAGGCTGCGCCCAAACTGGCTCGGGCAAAACGGCGGCGTTTGTGCTGCCGCTGTTGCAGCAGTGGCTGAGTTCGGCTGAGGCCACGGCCCCCATTTCAACGCTGCCGCGCACCGCGCCGCGCAGGGTGCAAACCTTGATCTTGGTGCCCACCCGCGAGCTGGCCGCCCAAGTGGGCGAGACGGTGCGCGCCCTGTCACAGCACTGCCCCAAGCGCCTGAAAACGGCGGTGGTGTTTGGCGGCGTCTCCATCAACCCGCAGATGATGAATTTGCGCGGCGGCGCTGATT
The DNA here is from genome assembly GCA_937871735.1 of uncultured Comamonadaceae bacterium. Taxonomy (GTDB): domain Bacteria; phylum Pseudomonadota; class Gammaproteobacteria; order Burkholderiales; family Burkholderiaceae_C; genus CALMOI01. The sequence continues at coordinate 5,724 of CALMOI010000078.1, read as the reverse complement.
GGGTGGTCGCCACGCCGGGACGGCTGCTGGACTTGATCGCGCACAACGCGCTGCGCCTAGACCAAGTCGCCACGCTGGTGCTGGACGAGGCCGACCGCCTGCTGGACTTGGGCTTCACCGAAGAGCTGGCACGCATCATCGCGCTGCTGCCTGCACGGCGGCAAACGCTGTTGTTCTCGGCCACCTTCCCGCCTTCAGTACAAAAGCTGGCCGATGCGCAGTTGCGCGAGCCGGTGCGCATCACCATTGAAGTCAACCCCGAAGAGCGCCCCGACATCACGCAGCGCGCCATCGCGGTGGACGCGCACCGGCGCACGCCGCTGCTGCGCCACCTGCTGACCCAACACGGCTGGGAACGGGCGCTGGTGTTTGTCGCCACCAAGTACGCCGCTGAGCAAGTGGCCGACAAGCTGCGCCGCGCCGACATCAACGCCGAACCCTTCCACGGCCTGCTCAGCCAAGGCAAGCGCGATCAGGTGCTGGCCGACTTCAAGGCGGGTCGCATCCGCGTGGTGGTGTCTACCGATTTGGCGGGCCGTGGCATCGACATTGCGCAGTTGCCGGTGGTGGTGAACTTTGATCTGCCGCGCTCCAGCACCGATTACCTGCACCGCATTGGCCGCACGGGCCGCGCCGGTGAGAGCGGTTTGGCGGTGAGCTTTGTCAGCGCTGATGCGGAAGCGCATTTCCAACTGATCGAAAAGCGCCAAAGCGTGCAAGTGCCGCGCGAAACCATCGCCGGGTTTGAGCCGACGCAGGTCGTGCCCGTGGCTCCGGTGCTGGTGGACAGCTCGGGCAACGGCGGTATCAAAGGCAAGCGCCCCAGCAAAAAAGACAAGCTGCGCGTTGCTGCGGCCGCAGCCGCAGAGTCCGCCCCCAAAACCGCGCCCTGACCATGAGCATTTTTGTCAGCGTTGCCGCTTACCAAGACCCGGTGCTGCCGTTCACGCTGCAACGTGCGGTGCAGCAGGCGCGCTGGCCCGAACAGCTGCACTTGGGCGTGATTGACCAAAGCCCGCCCGGCGCGCTGCCGCTGCTGCCCACCGCGCTCGCACCAGCGCGCCTGAGCCGAGTGCAGATCGACCCGCTGCAAGCGCGTGGCCCGTGTTGGGCGCGCGCGCTGGCCATGACGCTCTATGCCGACGAAGACTGGTTCTTGCAAATCGACTCGCACATGGACTTTGATTTGCACTGGGATGCACAGCTCATCGGCCAAATGCAGACGCTGCAAGTGCATCAGCCCCACTGCGTGATCTCGTCTTATCCCAATGCGTTTGAGCTGCACGACGGACAGCCGGTGCGCCAAATCACCACGACCAGCGTGCTGGCGCATGTGGTCAAACCCGGCTGCCAGTTTGACCCCGAACACCCGGTGTTGAGCTTTGAAGCGCACCCGGTCGAAAGTGAGCACGCGGTGCGGGGCTTTCACTTGGGGGCGGGCTGTTTGTTCGCGCCGGGCGAGCTGGTGACGCACTTCCCCTACGACCCGTATTTGTACTTTCATGGCGAAGAGCAATCGCTGGCGGCGCGGCTGTTCACGCACGGCTGGGACATCTTCCACACTCCGGGGCTGCCGTTGGCGCACCTGTACCGCAGCGCCAACGGCAATGCACCCACGCGCCCGCTGCACTGGGACGCATCGCAAGATGCCCAGCGCACGCAAAGCTGGTGGACGCTAGAGCAGCGCTCGCGGGCGCGGCTCAAAGCCTTGCTGCAAAGCTCGCAGGACTTGGGCGTTTACGGCTTGGGCCGCGCGCGCACGCTGGCCGACTACGCTGACTTTTGCGGCATCGACTACAGCGCCCGCACCTTGGCTGCGCGTGCTTACCAAGGGCCGTGGCACGCCGCGTGACGCACCACAGCGCCTCAAGCCCAAGCGCCGGGCTGATAGGATCAGCGCATGTTAATTAAGCAACTACAAATCTCTAACCTTCTGAGCTACGGCCCGGAGAGCACATCTATTACCTTGGGTGCGTTGAATGTACTCATCGGCCCTAACGGCTCGGGCAAGTCCAACTTCCTCGAAGCGCTGTCGCTGCTGCAAGCCGCGCCAGATCAAATCACCCGTCCGATACGCGACGGCGGCGGCATCAAAGACTGGCTGCACAAGTCCACCAACCCGGATGCACCCAAAGATGCGCGCATTGACGCGGTGATCGCCAACCGGGGCGGCACCAAAGACTTCCGCTACAGCTTGGCCTTCCATGAAACCGGCGGCCGCTTTGAAATCAGCGACGAGTTTCTGGAAAACGAAACCGCCGACACCGGCAAAAGCCAGCCGTACTTTTATTACCGCTGGAACGGTGGCCGCCCGGTGCTCAACACCACCACGCTGGGCGAGCGCAAGCTGCTGCGCGAATCGATCAAGCCCGACCAGTCGATCTTGGCGCAAAAGCGCGATGCCGATCTGTACCCCGAGCTGACTTGGGTCGCCGACCAATTGCGCGCCATGCGCCTGTACCGCGAGTGGACGTTTGGCCGCTACGCCCCGCCGCGCTTGCCCCAAAAAACCGATCTGCCCACCGACAAGCTGGAGCAAGACGCCTCCAACCTCGGCTTGGTGCTCAACCGCTTGCGCATGAATGTGGCCGCCCGCCGCCGCTTGCTGGAAGCGCTGCGCGTGGTCTACCCCGGCATTGAAGATGTGGACGTGCGCATTGAAGGCGGTACCGCCCAAGTCTTCCTGATCGAGACCAACGGCATCATGCCCGCCACGCGCTTGTCGGACGGCACGCTGCGCTACTTGTCGATGCTGGCATTGCTGTGCGACCCAGCGCCGCCGCCGCTGGTGGTGATCGAAGAGCCTGAGCTGGGCCTGCACCCGGACGTGCTGCCCTCGCTGGCGAACTTGCTTGTCGAAGCCAGCGCACGCACCCAAATCATCATCACCACCCACGCCCCGGCGCTGGTCGATGCGCTGGTTGATCAGCCGGACGCCATTTTGGTGTGCGAACGCCACACCAACGGCAGCAGCATCAAACGCCTGAGTGCAGAAGAGCTTTCGCCTTGGCTGGACAAGTACCACGCAGGCGAGCTGTGAAACAAGTTATCTGCATGATTTTGGACAGATAACGCACCGTATTTGTGCAAACTCAGGCACCAGATTTGCCCCTCAATTCATCAAAAATGGTGCACAGCAACCATCATGGTGAATTGACATACCTTGTTCGTAGAATGCGCGTCCTTATCGTCAACCGGGTTTTTTCATGAGCATTTTTTCCACAGCAACTCCTGCCGCACAGTTTGCAGCGCCTCAGTTTTTCCAATTCGATGGTGATTGGGTGCATCTTCAAACCAGCGTAGAAGTGTTGGATGCAGACAGCGTCGCAGCGCAACAATGGGCCTTGCAACTGTGGGCTTGCCAACCCAGCGCCACACCCGACTTGGCAAACGGCATCAAGGTCGCCGAGCTGGCCCTGGACACCAGTTTTCCCCAGGCCAGCTACGCCATCAACGCCAGCGCATTGGCCCTGCCCCCCGCTGGTCAAACTGAGCACTCGCTGGTGCTGACCTTGGTGTCGAGCCTGAACGGCGCGCCCAGCACGCTGCAAGACAGCGCCGTGCTGAGCGAGGCACAGCAATTCACCCAACCGAGCCTGCAAGGCGACATCAGCTTCACTCCCGGCGAGCAAACTGCCACGCTGGAAGTGGCCGCCATCGTCAACCCGCGCAGCGCCGACAACCTGAGCGGCACGCTGGCGCTGGAAGTGTGGGCACTGGCCGAAGCCTACCAAGGCGGTAGCTGGTCGGGCAGCCCGGTCGCCAGCTTGGTGCTGGGCCAACTGAGCGGCCAAGCAGCTTGGTACGACAACGTGTACCACGTCAATGCCGCTCTGCCCCTGCCCGCTGGCTACTTGACCTTGATGCTGCGCGAATGGACACCCAGCGGCTACCTGACCCGTGACTTCCGCACCTTGAGCAGCCCCGCCGCAGCCGAAGCCGAAGTGGCCGCAGAAGCTGAAGTGATCATCGAAGCCGCACCGGTTGTGGCTGAAGAAGCAGCCGCCCCCGTGGCAGAAGCCGAAGCAGTTGTGGCTGAAGTTGTCGCAACCGAAGCGACCGAGGTGGAAGCAACTGCCGAAGTTGCAGCACCCGCCCCTGCTGCCGTCGCCAAGAAGAGCACTAAGCCTAAAGCCAAGGCCAAATCAGCCGCTGCGCCTAAAGCCTTGCCCGTGGTCGAAGACAACAGCAAAGGCGTTTCGGTGAACACCGCCAGCGAGTTGCAACTGGTTGCCGTCAAGGGTCTGGGCGTGGCGGTGGTGCGCGGCATCATTGCAGGCCGTCCGTATGCCAAGCTCGACGAACTGTGCCGCGTCAAGGGCATGGGGCCCAAGCTGCTGGACAAAGTCCGCGACCAAATCAAGCTCTGATTTCGAGTCACTCCACCCACTGACCGGCCCAGCGCCGCGACCACCACACCAGATCACGCCATGAAAATCACCTTTGTGCTGCCCACCTTGGGCATGAGCGGCGGTCTGCGCGTGGTGGCCATTTATGCGCAATGGCTGGTCGCACACGGGCATCAGGTCACGCTGGTGTCGCAGCCGCACGCCCAGCCGCCGTGGACGCAGCGCCTGCGCGGCTTGCTGAGCGGCGCACCCGTCACCGCACCCAGCAGCCGCTCGCACTTGGATGGGCTGGGTTTGGATCACCGTACCCTGGCCACGCCCCGCCCGGTGCTGGACAGCGACGTGCCCGATGCCGATGTGATCATCGCCACCTGGTGGGAAACGGCGGAATGGGTGGCGGCCTTGTCGCCCGCCAAGGGCACCAAAATTTACTTTGTGCAGCACCACGAAGTCTTTGCTTGGCTGCCGCAAGACCGCTGCCACGCCAGCTACCGCCTGCCGCTGCACAAAATTGCAGTGGCGCGCTGGCTGCAAGATGTGATGGCCCGCGACTACGGCGATCACGATGTCGATTTGGTGCCCAACGGCGTGGACATGAGTCAGTTTTTTGCCGCCCCGCGTGGCAAACAAGCGCGGCCCACCGTGGGATTTTTGTACGCGCAAGCCGACTTCAAAGGCGTGGACATCACGCTGGCCGCTGTGGCGCAACTGCGCCAGCGCTTTCCTGATCTGCGCGCCATCAGCTTCGGCATGGAGCACCCGCCCGCCGATGTGGGGCCGCTGGATTTTGTCTACAACCCCGCGCAAGACGCGATCCGCGACCTGTACGCCGCCTGCGACGTGTGGCTCACCGCCAGCCGCAGCGAAGGCTTCAACCTGCCCGCAATGGAAGCAATGGCCTGCCGCACCCCGGTGATCTCCACCCGCACCGGCTGGCCCGAAGAAGCCATTACCGATGGCGTGAACGGCTACTTGGTCAACATCAGCGACACCGCCGCCTTGGCCCAAGCCGCCGAACAAGTGCTGAGCCTGCCCGATGCCGACTGGCGCGCCATGTCAGATGCCGCCTTCAACACCGTGCGCCACAGCGACTGGGACAGCTGCGCCCGCCTGTTCGAGCAAGCGCTGCTGCGGCGCGTAGCACCAGCGCGGGCCTGAGCCCGCACCAGCGCCGCCCGCTCAAATCGCCACCAGTTGGCGTATGCCCTTGGCTTCCATCTCCGAGCCCGGCCCACGGGCGATGACTTCGCCGCGCTCCATCACCAAATACTCGTCAGCCAGTTCTTCGGCAAAGTCGTAGTACTGCTCGCACAGCAAGATCGCCATGTCGCCCCGGTCGGCCAACATGCGGATCACGCGGCCTATGTCTTTGATG
>CALMOI010000077.1 GCA_937871735.1 uncultured Comamonadaceae bacterium | reverse complement strand
ACAACGTGGACCACTGCACGCGGCTGTGCCACGCGTCCAGCGTGGCGGCGCTGCTGGAGGGCGTGGGCTCGGGCGCGGTCAGCAACCCGGTGCGGGACGTGGAGCATTCGGAGCTGATCTTGATCATCGGCTCCAACCCGACTGCCAACCACCCGGTAGGCGCGACGTGGATGAAGAACGCCGCCCAGCGCGGAGCCAAGATCGTGCTGGCCGACCCGCGCCGCACCGACATCGCCCGCCACGCTTGGCGCGTGATGCAGTTCAAGCCCGACACCGACGTGGCGCTGCTGAACGCGATGCTGCACGTCATCGTCACCGAAGGACTGACGGACGAGGTGTTCCTGCGCGAGCGCGCCGACAACTTCGCGGCCTTGCAAGCCAATGTGCAAGGCTACAGCCCCGAAGCGATGGCCCCGATTTGCGGCATTCCCGCCGAAACCATCCGCGAAGTGGCGCGTGCTTACGCCACCAGCAAAGCGTCGATGATTTTGTGGGGCATGGGCGTGAGCCAGCACATTCACGGCACCGACAACGTGCGCTGCCTGATCGCGCTGGCCAGCATCACCGGGCAAATTGGCCGACCCGGCACCGGCTTGCACCCGCTGCGCGGCCAAAACAACGTGCAAGGTGCCAGCGACGCGGGTCTGATCCCGATGATGTACCCCAACTACCAGCGCGTCAGCAACCCGGCGGTACACGACTGGTTTGAAGACTTCTGGGGCGTGGCGCTGGACAACCAGCCCGGCTACACCGTGGTTGAGATCATGGGCAAGATCCTCGCCCCCGAGGCCGATCCGCACAAGGTGCGCGGCATGTACATCATGGGCGAAAACCCCGCCATGAGCGACCCCGACCTGAACCACGCCCGCCACGCGCTGGCCAGCTTGGATCATTTGGTGGTGCAAGACATCTTCTTGACCGAAACCGCTTGGCTGGCCGATGTGGTGTTGCCCGCCAGCGCCTGGCCCGAGAAAACCGGCAGCGTCAGCAACACCGACCGCATGGTGCAGCTCGGCCAAGCCGCCGTGCAGCCGCCGGGCGATGCGCGCCCCGACCTGTGGATCATTCAGCAAATGGCCGAGCGCATCGGGCAGCCCGGCAGCGCCAGCGTGTCTTGGCGCTACCCCGGAGCGAACCACGGCGTGGCAGCGGTGTACGAGGAAATGCGGCAGGCGATGCACGCATCGATTGGCGGCATCAGTTGGAATCGGCTGGAGCGTGAATCAAGCGTCACCTACCCGTGCTTGACCGAAGACGACCCCGGCCAGCCCATCGTGTTCCACGACCACTTTCCCACGCCCGATGGCCGCGTCACGCTGGTGCCCGCCGACATCATTCCCGCCCACGAGCGCCCCGATGCCGATTACCCGATGGTGCTGATCACCGGCCGCCAGCTGGAGCACTGGCACACCGGCAGCATGACGCGCCGCTCGGGCGTGCTGCATGCGCTGGAACCCGCCGCCACTGCCTCGCTGTGCAGCGCTGACTTGGCGCGGCTGGGCGTGCCCGAAGGCGGCAGCGTGCGCGTGGCCTCGCGCCGGGGCGAGGTGCTGATGCAAGCGCGCCGCGACGACGGCACACCGCCCGGCGCGGTGTTCATCCCGTTTGCGTATGCGGAGGCGGCAGCCAACTTGCTGACCAACGCCGCGCTAGACCCGTTCGGCAAAATCCCTGAATTCAAATACTGCGCGGTGCGGGTGACGGCCAGCACGGCACGATCCGCCCCGGATTCATCAGGTTGTGCGGATCAAGGGCTTGCTTGATGGCGCGCATCAGCCCCAGCGCAACCGGGGCTTTGTAGCGGGGCAGGGTGTCGGTTTTGAGGCTGCCGATGCCATGTTCGGCGGAGATCGAGCCGCCAAAGCGCGCCACCGCGTCGTACACCAAGGTGTTGATGCGGCTTTCTTGCTCACGTAAAAACACTGTTGGGTCGGTGTGCTCGGGCGCTTGCACGTTGTAGTGCAAGTTGCCGTCGCCCAAATGCCCGAAGTTGACCAGCCGCACGCCGGGGATTTCACGCGCCAGCAACGCATCGGTTTGCGCGACAAAGGCCGGGATGCTGGAAATCGGCAGCGAGATGTCGTGCTTGATGTTCAAGCCCTCTTGCGATTGCGCCAGCGAGATGTTTTCGCGGATGTGCCACATTTGGCGCGCTTGGTTCAGGCTTTCGGCCATCACCCCGTTGCTGACGCAGCCTTGGGTCAGGGCGATTTCAAGCAGGCGCTCAAACTGCTGGCGTGCGTGTTCTTCTGACTCGTGGCTGGAGTTTTCCAGCAGCACGCACCACGGGCTTTCTTGAAACAGCGGCACGCGCAAATGGGTGAAGTGCTTATCGACCAAGCTCAGTGCGAATTGGCCCATGACCTCAAAGCCGGTCAGGTTTGCGCCCAAGTGCTGGTGCGCCAAGCCCAGCAGCGTGACAGCAGCTTGCAGTGACGGCACGGCGGCCCACGCCGTGAGCTGCGTGACCGGCTGCGGGTAGAGCTTGAGCGTGGCAGCGGTGATGATGCCCAGCGTGCCTTCGCTGCCGATGTAGAGGTTGCGCAGGTCGTAGCCGGTGTTGTCTTTGCGCAGGCCCGACAGGCCGCTCCAAATCTCGCCCTGCGCCGTGACCACTTCCAAGCCCAAACACAGATCGCGGGTGTTGCCGTAGCGCACGACTTGGGTGCCGCCCGCGTTGGTGCTGAGGTTGCCGCCAATGGTGCAACTGCCTTCAGCCGCCAAGCTGAGCGGGAACAGGTAGCCCGCGTCGGCGGCGGTTTCTTGCAGGGTTTGCAAGATACAGCCAGCTTCGGCAGTGATGGTCAGGTTGGCGGTGTCGATGTGGCGGATGGCGTTCATGCGTGTCAGGCTCAGCACCACTTGCTTGCCGCTGGTGTCGGGCACCGAGCCCACGGCCAAGCCGGTGTTGCCCCCTTGCGGCACCAAGCTCACACCCAACGTGGCTTGGTACGGGGCGCAAGCTTGCACGATGGCGGCCACTTCGGCGGTGCTGCCGGGGCGCACCACGGCCAGCGCGGTGCCTTGTGCGCGTTTGCGCCAGTCGCGGGTGTAGGCGCTCAGGTCGCCGTCGGTGTAGACGTGGGCCGCGCCGGTGATGTGGCGCAGGCGGTCAAGCAAAGCGGCGGCGGTCATGGTGGGGCGCTCAGGTGGGCTGTGGGGGCTCAGAACTGCTTGCCACGCCGAAGCTGGCGGCGGCGCGTGCCTTGGCGTGCTGAAAGCGCAGCCGCACATGCATCGCGCAAGCGGTGAACAAGATCAGGCACAGCACCACCTCGCCCAGCGCCAATTGGGCACTCAGCCCCCGGTCGCTGTAGGCGCGCACTGCGCCTTCGGTGAAGTAGAGCCAAATCATCAGACTCAGCCAGCGGTAGGTGTACATGCGGTTTTTGAGCAAACCGGCCAGCGGCAAGCACAGTGGCAGCGACTTGAGCGCCAGCCACGAACCGCCTGGCCGCAGCGGAGCCAGCCACAGCTCCCACGCGAGCGTGAGCGCGATCAGCGCGAGCAGGCTGACCACGGCGAGCGTGCGTGTCAGGTGAACTGTCTTGTCTTGAGAATGGAGGGGGGTCATGAGGCTGGCATCATAGCGACGATGAACATTTACACGTGGTGGCGCAGCCTCCTAACCCTTCGTCATTTCCCGTGGCTGGAAACTGCGCGCACCTTGCGCGCTCGTTTCCGTGAAGACCACTTGGGCTTGACCGCCAGCAGCTTGACCTTCACCACGGTGATTTCGCTGGTGCCGCTGTTCACGGTGCTGTTGGCGGTGTTTTCGGCGTTTCCGGCGTTTTCTAAGCTGCAAGGCGCGATGCAGCAGTGGCTGTCAGACAGCTTGTTTCCCGAGTCAATTGCCCGGCAGGTGATGGGTTATTTGAACCAGTTTTCAGCCAAGGCCAGCCGCGTCGGGGCGGTGGGGTTTGGCTTTTTGCTGGTGTCAGCGCTGTCGCTGGTGCTGACCATTGACACCACGCTCAATGGCATCTGGCGCGTGCGCCGCACCCGGCCCTTGGCGCAGCGGGTGTTGATGTACTAGTCGGTGCTGACGTTCGGGCCGCTGGCCTTGGCAACGCTGCTGGGTATCACCTCGTATGCGGCCTCGGTATCGCGTGGGCTGGTCAGTGCTTTGCCGGCGGTGTTGCAGTTCATTTTGGATTTCATCGAATTCGCTTTGGTGGCGGGCGGCATGACGGCGCTGTACCGCTACGTGCCCAACACCTATGTGCGCTGGCCTCACGCGCTGGCGGGCGGGTTGTTTGTGGCGTTGGGCATTGAGGTGGCCAAGAAAGGACTGGCGCTGTATTTGGCCAAAATGCCCAGCATGTCGGCCATCTACGGCGCGTTTGCGGCGGTGCCGATCTTGCTGCTCTGGATTTACATCTTGTGGGTGCTGGTGCTGCTCGGCGCAGTGATGACGGCTTATCTGCCCAACTTGCTGGCCGCTCAAGTGCGCAGCGGCGACACCCCAGGCTGGCGTTTTCAGTTGGCGCTGGAAGTGATTGCGGTGCTGGAATCAGCCCGCGCCAGCACCGGCAAAGGCTGGAACGTGGCCGACTTGGCGCAGCATCTGCAAGTCGATGGCCGACAGCTGGAGTCGGTGATGGATACCTTGGTGCAAATCGACTGGGTGGGCGAGTTGGAAGACGGGCGCGATGTGCTGCTGGTCGATTTGGATCTCATACCCGCTGCGCCGCTGGTCAACGCCTTGCTGCTGCCCGACGCGCCGGGGCTGGAGGGCTTTCGCCGCAACAGCCGCATCACCGTGTTGACGGGGCGGCACTTGCTGCAAGCCACGTCTGAGGGCGACATCAGGCCAAAAAGCCCTTGAGCGCAGCCAGCGTTTCTTCAGGCGCTTCACTCATTTGGTGATGACCGACAGGGACGTAGGCCACTTCCACCGTCCGGCCCGCCGTGCGCGCTGCCTGGATCAAGCCTTGCGCGGCTTTAGGTGGCGTCATCTGGTCTTGGCTGCCCAGCAAAAACAACACGGGCGCGCTGATTTGGGCGATGGCGTTCAGGCCGTTGCCGTAGCTGTCGCAGGCGACAAAGCCCCGGTGGAAAACGTTGACCTGCGGGTTGCTGGCCAGGATGCGGCGGCCCAGCGCCATGCCCGCGCCATAGACCCAAGTGCCCGCGCCCAGCACCGAAGGCGGCGCGGCCAGCGTGCTGCGCGAAAACACGTTGACCAGCTTGAGCGCCTGCATCGGGTCGTGCTGCGAGGCTTCGATCAACGCGGGCGAGACCCGCATCGGGAAGGCGGTGCCGACCAGCGCCAAGTGGCTGATGCGCTCGCCCAGCCGGGCTGCCGCCTCCAGCGCGATCAGCGAGCCCCAGCTGTGCCCGACCAAGGCGGCGCGCTGCACGCCTGCGGCATCGAGCAGGGCGGCGATGGCGTCGGCGGCTTGCTCGACGGAGGAGGGCGCTTCGCCGCCACTACGGCCATGTCCCGGCAGGTCGATGGCCAGCACGTTCCAGCCGTGGTGCGCCAAGTAGCGGCTTTGCAAAATCCAGACGCTGTGGTCGTTGAGCACGCCGTGGATAAAGACCACGGTGGGTTGCGCCGGGTTGAAGGCTTTGCCGCCGGTGTAGGCGTAGAGCGGTGCGCTGTGGACGGTGTAGATCATGCGGCACCTCCGGGGGTGGCCACCGGGGCGGTCTTCTCGGCGATCTTCAGGGCGCGTTTCAGGTCGTCGATCAAGTCGTCCGGGTCTTCTAGGCCGATGGACAGGCGGATGGTGCCTTGGCTGATGCCTGCGGCGGCCAGCGCCTCGTCGCTCATGCGGAAGTGCGTGGTGCTGGCGGGGTGAATCACCAAGCTGCGGCAGTCGCCGACGTTGGCAAGGTGGCTGAAGATTTTCAGGCTCTCGACAAAGGCTTTGCCCTGTTCGCGCGTGCCTTTCAGGTCAAAGCTGAACACCGCGCCTGCGCCCTTGGCTCCGTGGCGCAGCAGGCGCTGGGCGCGTTCGTGGCTGGGGTGGCTGGGCAGCAGCGGATGGCCGACGCGGGCGACAAAGGGCTGCGCAGCCAAGAAGTTGACGACTTTTTCGGTGTTGTCGATGTGGCGGGCCATGCGCAGCGGCAGGGTTTCCAGCCCTTGCAGGATCAGCCAGGCGGTGTGCGGGCTCATGCAGGCGCCAAAGTCGCGCAGGCCTTCGCGCCGGGCGCGCAGCAAAAAGGCCCCAACCGTGCTTTCTTCGGTGAACACCATGTTGTGGAAACCGGCGTAGGGCAGGGTCAGTTCGGCAAAGCGGCCCTGGGTGCGCGGGTGTTCCCAGTCAAAGCTGCCGCCATCGACCAGCACGCCACCAATCACCGTGCCGTGGCCGGATAGGAATTTGGTGGCCGAGTGCATCACCAGATCGGCCCCGAGTTCCAGCGGTTTGAGCAGCCAGGGCGGGGTCAGCGTGGCATCGACCAGCAGCGGCACCCCGGCTTCGTGGGCGATGGCGGCAATGGCCGGGATGTCCAGCACATCCATGCCGGGGTTGCCCACGGTTTCGCCAAAGCAGAGTTTGGTGTTGGGGCGGAGGGCGGCGCGCCAGCCGTCCAGGTCGTCGGGGCGGACAAAGGTGGTCTGGATGCCAAAGCGGCTCAGGGTGTCGTGCAGCAGGTTGTGCGAGCCGCCATACAGCGCCGAGCTGGCGACGATGTGCGAGCCCGCGCCCATCAGCGTGGCCACGGCCAAGTGCAGCGCGGCTTGACCGCTGGCAGTGGCAATCGCGCCGATGCCGCCTTCCAGGGCAGCCATGCGTTGCTCCAGCACGGCTGTGGTCGGGTTGCTGATGCGGCTGTAGACGTGGCCCGCGCGCTCTAAATTGAACAGCGAGGCGGCGTGCTCGCTGGACTCGAAGACGAAGGAGGTCGTCAGGTGGATGGGGGTGGCGCGTGCGCCGGTGCTGGGGTCGGGCGCGGCCCCGGCGTGCAGGGCCAGAGTGTCAAAACCGGGATCGGAATAACCGGGCATCAAAGTCTCCTCTTTATCGTGGTGATTTCCCTGAGGAAATCAGTGTGTTTGTGCCGAAATTGTGGGCTATATTGACACCATCAACCGCCGCAATGGCGACAACACACCTTGGAGCATCTCTTATGAAAGTCAGCGACATCCTGCGCGTTAAGGGCAATACCCTGTTCACTGTGACCCCCGACTCGCCTTTGAATTCGGCAGTCACCTTGATGGCTGAAAACGATATCGGTTCCTTGGTCGTCATGGAACATGGTGATTTGGTGGGTATGCTCACCTTCCGTGAAGTGATTCAACAAGTGGTGCGCAACGGCGGCGCGATTGGCACGACCCAAGTGCGCACGGCGATGGACGACCACCCCCTGACCTGCACTTCCTCCACCGATATGGACGAAGTGCGCCGCATGATGCTGGATCGTCACGCGCGTTACATGCCCGTGATGGACAACCGCATGCTGATGGGTGTAATTAGTTTCTACGACGTGGCCAAGGCTGTGGTGGACAGTCAAAACTTTGAGAACAAAATGCTCAAGGCGTACATCAGAGACTGGCCTGAAGAAGAAACCTTACAATCTGAAACATCTTCTCGAGCGTCCAGCTAAGCAGGTTGGCGGGCTGTGCCCGCACCCTGTTGCTGGAGATTTTTTAAATTTCTCAACAGGGTTTGTTCATGACAATTAAGCAACGTTTTCGTGTCCCGGTGCTGGCTTTGGCTATCGCCGGGGCTCTGGGGTTGACTGGGTATACAGTTAACAACAGCAATGGTCGTATCACTTGGAGCTATTTCACAGCATCGAGCAATCTGGCCGCCAATCCCACGGGTTCGACCACGCTTATTCCCTACAACACCAGCACGGGCTTGCCAACTTACGCTGACTTCACAGCGGCCTACCCCAGTGCACTTAGCGCAGCACTCAACCTGCCATCTGACTTCATCACCCGCATCGGCTTGACTTTGCCTGAGGGTGTCAATGTCACCACCAGTGGCAAGGTGTCGGGTCTGGCAGGTGACCCGCAAACTAATCTGAAAATGCTGGACAACGGCGATGTGTGGGTCACCTTTTTGAATGAGACGGCTGGTTATGCCAACAGTGTGGGTTTCTTCGTTTATGACTCGGCTAACCCACCCACCAGCCGCGCCCAGATTACCAGCGATCAGATCATTTTGCCCAATGTATCTATTCCTTCGCCGCTGACCAAAGCTGGAACTCAAGGCCATACCATTTATCTGGGAAAAATCCCCAAAGGAAAATCGGTCGGATTTTTCGTGGCATCTAATGGTTGGACTACCAATGGACGTACCAGTAGTAGTGGTGGGAAAATTGCGGGTGTCAATGAAAAAATCAGCACTGACTGGATTTTTTACTCGCTGCGTGGCTTGAATGTCGAAAAATCGACCAATTATTTGAATCAACACACCATTGTTCTTGACGATCAGACCGTGCCGGATGGTGACAACAAACAATACGAGCGACTCGTATTGGGTTTTGAAGACTACCTGCGCAGCTCGGGCAGTGATCATGACTTCAACGATGTTGTCATGGCTGTGCATGTCTATCCCGCGTCGGCTGTGGACATTACGCACTTCCCTAGACTGCTGCCAGCAACCGACCCAGATACCGACGGTGATGGCGTTAAGGATTCGGTGGATGAGTTTCCGAAAGACCCGACCGCTGCTTCATCGCGCTGGCCCTTGGGTGACAACACGACTTGGGGGACTTTGGCCTATGAAGATACATGGCCGCTCAAGGGTGACTATGACCTGAACGATATGGTCATTCGCTACCGCACCAAAGAAATTTTGAATGCAGCGGGTAAGGTTTCTCGGGTGGAGATTGACTATTCATTGGATGCGCGTGGAGGCTCGTACCACAGCGGTTTTGCCTTGGCTTTGCCGGGTATCGCTGCTAGCAATATTGATACCGCATCGACAACTTTCACAATAGGTTCAGGAACGGCTCAGGCGATTTCACCACTGTTCTCCGGTGCCAATGCGGTGTTTGAATTGTTCAAAGATGCTTACGTTTATACCCCTAGCAATTCTTGTTCTAATTATTACAACACCGAGTCTAAATGTACCGTACAACCTTCGACGACCTTTAAGTTGGTGGTCAAGCTTAAGACGCCAAGCAATTCGTTCCCGGCCTCGCCTTACGATCCCTTTATCTTCCGTACGCCCGGTGGTGATCCACTTGATGAAAAAAATCTGGGCTCCGCAGTCATAGGAAAGAATGCTGGTATTGAAATCCACCTTCCCGGTCAACAGCCGACACAACGTGCTGTGAATTTGTTCGGCTCTAATGCTGATAAGTCTGTGTGTAGTAACGTTGGTACGGCCACCGTGACTTGCACGAACAGCTATAAAGACGCTAAGAGTCTGCCCTGGGCTTTGAATCTTCCCAAGGTTTGGGTGTACCCATTGGAGTTCCAAGACGTAGTTTCTGCTTATTCCAAGATCGTGAATTGGGCTCAAACCAGTGGTCAGTCCGATACTTCATGGTATGTGACGCCGACTGATGCGGCAAAAACCTACACTGGCAAATAAGGCTCGGGAGAAAATAAATGTCTTTGTTCAAACCTTCTCATTTTTTGGTTTTATTGGTTGCGTCGCTGTCTGCTTGCGGCGGTGGTGGCGGCGGCGGTGGATCCGGCGGTACGCCTGCTGTCACTAGTTTTTCGGAAATCAAAGTCACGGACAGCGCTTGGACGTGGACGACCAACCAGACCGCCTCTGCTGCCACAGTCACAGTGACTCGCAGCAGTGGTGTGGCGGGTGAAGTTCGCGTGGTCATCGCCAACTTCACTGACACAGATCCGTCTGACAGTTCTGTCAAGTTAGCCGTGGCTCAGGCCCTGAGCCCGATTGCAACGGTCAATTTGGGTTTGCCTCCTATTGACCCCGCAACCGGTTTGGTGGTGGGTTATCCCTCTAACCCGTCTGCTGCACCTGCTTGGACGACACTTGCCGCAGATTTCGGCAACTTGACCTTGCCTGCGGCCACAACCAAAGTGTTGGTGCAAGTGATTGACATCGCCAATCCCGCCAATGGCGTGTTGGTGCAGCAAGTGGTTAACGTCAGTGACCTGTTTGGTAGCAAAGTTGCGCTGTCGATCTAACGCAGTCATGCGTTGACTACCACCCGCCCCCGGCACTGCTGGGGGCGGGTTTTTTTCTGTCCGGCCCCAAGCGCGGATAATCTCGGCCTATGAGCGGCAATACATTCGGAACCCTATTCGCAGTCACCAACTTTGGTGAATCCCACGGCCCGGCCATCGGCTGTGTGATTGACGGCTGCCCCCCCGGCTTGGCGTTGACGGAGGCGGATATCCAGCACGATCTGGATCGCCGTCGCCCCGGCACTTCCAAATTTGTGACCCAGCGCAACGAGCCTGACACGGTTGAAATCCTCTCCGGCGTCTATGAAGGGCTGACCACCGGCACCCCCATCTGCCTGCTGATCCGCAACACCGACCAGCGCAGCAAGGACTACGGCGACATCCTGCAAACCTTCCGCCCCGGCCATGCTGACTACGCCTACTTCCAAAAGTATGGCCTGCGCGACCCGCGCGGCGGTGGCCGCTCCTCGGCGCGCCTGACGGCCCCGATGGTCGCTGCCGGTGCCGTGGCCAAAAAGTGGCTGTGCGCCAAGTTCGGCACCACCTTCCATGGCTGCATGACCCAGATCGGCGACATCGCCATCCCGTTCGAGAGCTGGGATCACGTTCCCGACAACCCCTTCTTCGCCCCCGTGGCCGATGTGTCTGCGCTGGCCGACTACATGGAGGCCCTGCGTAAAGGCCACGACTCCTGCGGCGCGCGCCTGCGCATCACCGCCCGCAACATGCCGGTCGGCCTGGGCCAGCCGCTGTTTGACAAGCTGGACGCAACAATAGCCTACGCCATGATGGGCATCAACGCCGTTAAGGGCGTGGAGATCGGGGCCGGTTTTGCCAGCGTGGCGCAGCGTGGCACCACGCATGGCGACTCGCTCAGCCCTGAGGGATTCCGCAGCAACAACGCGGGCGGCGTGTTGGGCGGCATCAGCACCGGGCAGGACTTGGAAGTCAGCATCGCCATCAAGCCCACCAGTTCGATCCTGGCCCCGCGCGAGTCCATCAACCTGCAAGGCGAAACCATCGAGGTGATGACCAAGGGCCGCCACGACCCCTGCGTCGGCATCCGTGCCACCCCGATTGCCGAGGCCATGCTAGCCCTGGTGGTGATTGAGCACGCGCTGCAACACCGCGCCCAGTGCGGCGACGTGCAGCCCTCGCTGGCCCCCATCGCCGCCGCCGCGCCGTCCGCATCCTGATGCCGGGGACGGCTGCCACGACTGCCCCCACGCTGCGCCAACTGCTGCCGTTCGCAGCGCTGTCGGCCAGCTACTTTGCGCACATCGGCTTCTTCAACCCCTATTTGCCGCTATGGCTCAAGGGGCTGGGGCTGGATCTGCTGGTCATCAGCCTGCTGATCTCCATGCAGTCCGCCACCCGGCTGTTTGCGCCCTACATCTGGGGCTGGCTCAGCGACCACACCGGCGAGCGCGTCAAGCTGCTGCGCTATGGGGCCAGCGCCGCGCTGTTGGTGGCGCTAGGCCTGTGGTGGGCACGCAGCCCCTGGCCTTTGGCAGCGGTGCTGCTGCTGATGTTCACCCACACCAGCGGCATGATGCCGATGAGCGAAGCGGCCATGACCCACTTGGTCAGCCACGGCGGCCAGCTCGACGCCAAACGCTATGGCCGGATGCGCCTGTGCGGCTCGGTCGGCTTTTTGGTGACGGTGTTTGCGGCGGGCGCGTGGTTTCAGCAACGCGGTATGGCCGACTTCCCGGCCTGGACGCTGCTGACCCTGGTGTTGGTCACGGCCAGTACGTGGTGGTTGCCGGATGCCAAAGAGCCCACCGCCTTGGACGCTGCCCCCGTCGCCATCGCC
>CALMOI010000076.1 GCA_937871735.1 uncultured Comamonadaceae bacterium | reverse complement strand
TGCTGACCCCTTGGCCGCCGATTGCGCGGCGGCTGGACGCTGCCGCAATGGCCGATTTCGTGGTCGCGCTCTACAACCCCAAAAGCGGACGACGCACACGCCAGATCGTGGAGGCACAACGCCTGTTCTTGCGCCACCGCTGCCCGGACACGCCGGTCGCCATCGTCAAATCGGCCTACCGCCGCCGCGAGCGCATCGAGTTCACCACCTTGGATGCGATGTGTGAAGCCGACATCGGCATGTTGAGCACCGTGCTGATCGGCAACAGCAACACCGTGGTGCAGCATGGCTTGATGGTCACGCCACGCGGCTACGCCAACAAATACGACCTGGCCGGTGACGGGGCCACCCGCGCCGGTGAACGCGCCGGGCGTTCGCTCTCAACCGGGCTGAATGGCTGGCTGGAGAACTTGCAGCTCGACCACGCAGCGGGCGACAGCTTTGAGGTCTTGGCCGCGCGCCACCGCCTGCCGCTGGACTACATCCGCGCCACCTTGACCGAGCCGCTGGAAGCCGCCGCCGCCGATGCCCCCGAGGAGAGTGAAGCGTGAGCGCCGCCATCAAACCCAAAATTGGTGACTACCGCCGCCACCTGCTGATTTGCACCGGCCCGCGTTGCGCCCAAGCGGGTGAGTCGCAAGCCCTGTTCGACAGCTTGGGCGACAAGTTCAAAGCTGCTGGCTTGCACGAGGGCGCATTGCGCGTCAAGCGCAGCCGGGTGAGCTGCTTTGCCGCGTGCAAAGGCGGCCCGGTGATGTGCGTGCAGCCCGACGGGGTGTGGTACTACGACGTGACGCCCGCCAACATGGATCGCATCATTGAGCAGCACTTGGTCGGCGGCGAGCCGGTGGCCGATCTGGTGTTCCACCAAGGCCCAGGAGGCGACGATGTCTGCTGACAGCGCACCCGCAGTTCCCGCCACGCCGCGCTGCGGCATGGTCTATTTGGTTGGAGCTGGCCCCGGCCCGGCAGATTTGCTGACCGTGCGCGCCTTGAACCGCCTTCAAACCGCTGACGTGCTGGTCTACGACCGCCTGATCGAGCCCGAAGTGCTGGCGCTGGCCCCGGCGCAGGCGCTGCGCATCTACGCGGGCAAAGCCTCGGGCGACCATGTGATGCCGCAGGCGCAAATCCACGCCGTGCTGATTGAACAAGCCCGCGCCGGGCACCGCGTGGTGCGCCTCAAAGGCGGCGATCCGCAGTTGTTTGGCCGGGGCGGCGAAGAAGTGCAAGCCTTGCAAGAGGCGGGCATTGCCTTTGAAGTCGTGCCCGGCATCAGCGCTGCCAACGGTTGCGCCGCTACGGCGGGCATCCCGCTCACGCACCGCAACATGGCCCACAGTTGCAGCTTTTTGCCCGGCCATTTGGCCGACGAGCACACCACGCTGGACTGGGCCGCGCTGGCCAAACCGGGGCAGACGCGGGTGTTTTACATGGGCGTGGCGCGTTTGGCGAGCATTGCCCAGCACCTGATCGAACACGGCCTGCCGCCCGACACGCCCGCTGCCATCGTCTACGACGGCGCACGGCCCCAGCAATGGGTGCTGGCCTGCGGCCTGAGCGCGCTGGTGCGCCAAGTGCCCGAGCGCGAACTGCGCCCCGGCCTGCTCATCGTGGGCGACACCGTGGCGCTCAGCCCTCACTTTCGGCCCTCGGGCCTGCTTTGAATCTTTCCTCATGCACATCGAAACACCGCTCACGGACAAGCCCTATGACAAACCCGAAGGCGAGCGGCGTGGCCTCGTCATCGTCAACACTGGCGACGGCAAAGGCAAGAGCACGGCGGCCTTTGGACTGGCGCTGCGGGCCCATGGCCGGGGCAAGGCTGTCAAAATCTACCAGTTCATGAAGGTGCCGAGTGCCCGCTTTGGCGAGCACCGCATGTTCGAGCAGCTCGGCTTGCCGATAGAAGGCTTGGGCGACGGCTTCAGCTGGAAGAGCCAAGATTTGGAGCGTTCTGCGCAGTTGGCCCGCGATGGCTGGCAGCGCGCGCGGGCCACGATCTTGGCGGGCGAGCATTTCTTGGTGGTGCTGGACGAGGTCACGTACCCGTTGATCTACGGCTGGCTGCCGCTGGATGACGTGCTGGTCACCTTGCGCGAGCGTCCGGCGCACGTCCATGTCTGCTTGACGGGTCGCCGCTGCCCGCCCGAGCTGATCGAACTGGCCGATACCGTCACCGAGATGACCAAAATCAAGCACGCGTTCAACGCGGGCATTCCCGCCCAAAGAGGCATAGAAGATTGAGTGAGACCCAGATGACCTTGACCGCTACCCCCCAGGCTGTGCATTTCCACCCCCGCGCCGCCACCGGCTGCGCTGATGCAGCCAGCACTTGCGCGCCCGCCAGCACCGAACGCTGGTCGGTGCCCGCCGTCGAGGCGCTGCTGAATTTGCCGTTCTCTGACTTGCTGTTCCGCGCCCAAACCGTGCACCGCGAGCACCACACACCCAACGAAGTCGAACTGGCCACGCTGCTGTCGATCAAGACCGGCGGCTGCCCGGAAAACTGCGGCTACTGCCCGCAATCGGTGCATTACGACACCGGCGTGGAAGCCACCAAGCTGATGGACATTGCCACCGTGCGCGCCGCCGCCGAGCAAGCCAAGGCCGCCGGAGCCACCCGCTTTTGCATGGGCGCGGCCTGGCGCTCGCCCAAAGACCGCGACGTGGAAGCCGTGGCCGAGCTGGTCAAAGCCGTCAAAGACTTGGGCATGGAAGCCTGCGCCACGCTGGGCATGTTGAACGAAGGCCACGCCGAAACCCTGCGCGATGCGGGCCTGGACTTCTACAACCACAACCTCGACAGCGCGCCCGACTTCTACGGCGACGTGATCACCAGCCGCGACTACCAAGACCGCCTCGACACCCTGGAGCGCGTGCGCGGCGCAGGTGTGCGCGTGTGCAGCGGCGGCATCGTTGGCATGGGCGAATCGCGCACCCAGCGTGCGGGCCTGATCGCGCAACTGGCCAACTTGGCCCCTGATTACCCCGAGTCCGTGCCTATCAACAACTTGGTGCGCGTGGAAGGCACGCCGCTGGCCGACCAGCCCGCGCTCGACCCGCTGGAGTTCGTGCGCATGATCGCCGTAGCCCGCATCACCATGCCGCGTGCCAAGGTCCGCCTGTCGGCAGGCCGCCAGCAAATGGGCGACGCGGTGCAAGCGCTGTGCTTTGTGGCCGGTGCCAACTCCATCTTCTACGGCGAAAAGCTGCTGACCACCGGCAACCCCGACGTGGCTGCTGACATGGACTTGCTCCAGCGCTTGGGCTTGACCTTCCGCCGCGCCTGAGCCGCCCCTGCCGCCCCAGCCGCATGAGCACGCCCCCCACCTTGCCGACTGCGCCCACCTCGTCTGCATTGCACGCCTTTGACCCCGCCGCCATCGAGGCGGTGTACCGCGCCATTGCCGAGCGGCGCGACATGCGCCACTTTGCGGGCGGCACGGTCGATGCGGCCACGCTGCGCCGCCTGCTGGGCGCAGCGCACCATGCGCCCAGCGTCGGCTTCATGCAGCCGTGGCGCTTCATCCGCATCACCGACCGGGCGTTGCGCCAGCAGTTGCACACGCTGGTCAAGGCCGAGCGCCTGGAAACCGCCCGCGCCTTGGGGAAGCGTGAAGATGAATTCATGTGCCTGAAGGTGCAAGGCTTGCTTGAAGCCGCCGAGGTGCTGGCCGTCAGCTTGGCCGATGGCCGCGAGCGCCACATTTTTGGCCGTCGCACCTTGCCGCAAATGGACTTGGCTTCCGCCGCTTGCGCCATCCAAAACCTGTGGCTGGCCGCGCGCGCCGAAGGGCTGGGCATGGGCTGGGTTTCGCTGTTCGATCCGGAGCAAGTCGCCCAACTGCTGCACCTGCCCGCCGGGGCCGAACCGATTGCGCTGCTGTGTTTGGGGCCGGTCGAGGCTTTTTACGACCAGCCCATGCTGCAACAAACCCGCTGGGCCGAACGCGCCCCGCTGGCCGATTTGGTCTACGACAACACCTGGGGCCAACCCAGCGACTTGTTTACCCCTGAGACAGCCACGCCATGACGGTGCTGCTGGCCCTGCTGATCGACCACCTGTTGGGCGAGCCCCCGGTGCGCTGGCACCCGGTGGTGTGGATGGGCAATTACTTGGGCTGGGCGGGCCAGCGCGTCGCACCGCTGGCGCACGCACCACGCCCGGCGCGTGATGGCCGCGCTTTCGTTTGGGGCGCGCTGGCGTGGTCTGCGGGCGCGCTGCCCGTGGTGGCGCTGGCGTGGGGTTTACAGGCTGGGCTGGCGTGGTTGTCTGCGCAGTGGCTGCCGTGGGGTACGTGGCTGGGCGTGCTGGGGCTGGCCGTGTTGCTCAAACCGCTGTTGGCCTGGGCGATGCTGCGCAGCGAAGTGCAAGCCGTTGAAGCCGCCTTGGCCCAGTCGCTGCCCGCTGGGCGTGAGCGCCTGTCGTGGCTGGTCAGCCGCGACGTAACTCGTTTGACTGACACCGAAGTGCGCGAAAGCGCCATCGAGACCCTGGCCGAGAACCTGAATGATTCAGTGATCGCGCCCATTTTTTGGTTCGTGCTGCTGGGCTTGCCCGGCGCGGCGCTGTACCGCTACGCCAATACCGCCGACGCCATGTGGGGCTACCGCGAGGTGCGCGGCGGCAGGCAATGGCTGTGGGCGGGCAAGTGGGCGGCGCGGGTAGACGATGCGCTGTCGTGGCTGCCCGCCCGCATCACTGCGCTGCTGTTGATGTGCGGTGCGCTGCTGCTGTCGCTGGGCCAATGTGCGCCGGTGCGGTGGCAGGCGCTGGCCTGTTTGCCGCAACAGTCGCGCATCACCCCATCGCCCAACGGCGGCTGGCCGATGGCCACGGTGGCGCTGCTGCTGGGCATTCGGTTGGGCAAACCCGGCGTGTATGTGCTCAACCCCACCGGCCACGCCCCCGCTGCGACTGACACCCAGCGGGCCGTGCGCTGCGCCGCCGCCGCGATTGGCGTGCTGCTGCTGGCGCTGCTGCCTTGGGCCGGGGGCACCGCATGGTGAACTGGGAACATGGTGGCCCTGACGCTGCTGGCGTGCCGCGCTGGGACTTCTCGACCAACAGCAACGCCTGCGGCCCGTGCCCCAGCGCGCTGGCGGCGTTGCAGGCGGCGGACGCCACCCATTACCCCGATCCGCACTACACCCGCTTGCGCGCCGAGCTGGCCGAGTTCCACGGCGTGAGCCCCCAGCGCGTGCTGCTGGCCGCCAGCGCCAGCGAGGCCATCAGCCGCATCAGCGCGCACACGGCCCTGCACAGCGCGGCGCGCAGCGTCTGGCTGCCGCCGCAGCATTACGGCGACTACGCCCGCGCCGCCCAGGTTTGGGGCTTGGCGCGGGTGGCTGACCCGGATCAGGCCGCGCTGCTGTGGG
>CALMOI010000075.1 GCA_937871735.1 uncultured Comamonadaceae bacterium | reverse complement strand
CTGCGGGGTTCCGTTTTAGCCATGACAAATCTCCTTCAGGACACCGTCCTGTTTCAGTTGCTCCCATTGCTCGGCAGTCGTCGTGTGCAAACCTTTGGCAATGATCCCCGGCAACGCGATGCGCTTTTTGCACACACCGCCACCCAGATCCGCCTCGTACAACCCCTGCATGATTTCTTGTGCGGCCTGACACAGCCAACGGTCATTGATCAGCTTCTTGGCCCATCGGTCAAAGGTTTTGGTCTTGAATACACGCTTGCTTTGCATGGCAAAACTATAGCATTAGGTGCGATGGTTTAAGGTCTGAATCCCTAACAACCTGCGCCCAAATCAAACCTTGAGGCACAGTTCATGCATGACATCGTCCAAGCCAAGACCGCTACCATGCACTGACTGCGCTCACACTGGCCGCAGTCATCAGGTTTCAACCAAGGTGTTGCACTTCACTTTGGGAAAAAGCCGTATCAAAACAACTTCACGGAGACACCAAGATCAAGTTTCACACAGGAGTATGGATATGTACGCACCCCAAAAACTCGTTGCCGCGCTGCTGATTCTTGCAAGCAGCCTAGCCTCAGCAGCAGAGGTTCAGCTGACCATGGAGCGTTATGGCCCCATCCAAATTGGCACGACCGTGACGGAGGCCTACGCAGAACTCAAGCAGCTCAAGGGCAAGGCCGTTGCCGCCCCCAAGGATGTCGCCAAGGAGGGTTGCGACTATTACCACCCCTTTGCCGGATTGGCTTTCATGACCCAAGGGGCGACCATCGTGCGCATCGAAACCAGCGATGCCGAAGCCGTCACGCCGTTTGATATTCGGGTGGGTGACCCCGTTGCCAAAGTGCGGGCTCGATTCGGCCAGCGGCTGAAAGAAGACCCCCAACGCCCCGGCACCTTGATCGTGCTGTCACTCGATGGCAAAACCGCCATGCGATTTGAAGCGGGTGAGCAGGTCAAGGAAATCTATGCAGGCTACAAACACGCCATCAACCGCAGCAAGGGCTGCTCATAACAAAGGGGTTGGGCACGCCCCCGCCACCCGCTCCGCCCGATTGCTGCAACTGGTGGACGAGCTGCGGCGGCATCGCTTCCCGGTCAGCGGCGCGCAACTGGCACAGGCAATGGGGGTGAGTTTGCGCACGCTGTACCGCGACATTGCCACGCTGCAAGCGCAGGGCGCGCCGATTGAGGGCGAGGCGGGCATCGGCTACGTGCTGCGCCCCGGCTTCATGCTGCCGCCGCTGATGTTCACCGAGGACGAGATCGAAGCCCTGGCCCTGGGCAGCCGCTGGGTGGCCGCGCAGCCCGACGCCCGTCTGGCCGACGCCGCGCGCCACGCCCTGGCCCGCATCGCCGCTGTGCTGCCTGACGAGCTGCGCCGCTCGCTGGAAACCAGCGGCCTGCTGGTGCCGGACAACCCACCCGCCACCGCATCCGGCGCACCCACTGAGGTCTGGCTGACCACGCTGCGGCTGGCGATCCGACAAGAGCAGCTCATCGAGGTTGATTACCTGGACTTGAACGGCCAGCCCAGCACCCGCGTGCTCTGGCCCTTTGCTTTGGGCTTTTTTGCCCAAGTGCGCGTGCTGGCCGCGTGGTGCGAACTGCGCCAGGACTTTCGCAACTTCCGCACCGACCGCATCAGCCGCTTGCAAACCATGGGCACCCGCTACCCCACCCGCCGCCAAGTTTTGCTGCAACGCTGGCGCGAGAGCATTGCGACGCCGCCTACTGACAGAATCTGACAGCAGCCCTAGGCACCATCACGGCATCGAGCAACCCCAGCCGGGGACGCCGACCAACACCCTATCCAGGAGCCGTTCATGACCACAGCCATTGCCCCCAATTTCGTCTTTCTATACGTCGCCAATCCGCAAGCCAGCGCGCAGTTTTACGCCCAGTTGCTGGGCCGCCAGCCGGTGGAAATCTCGCCCACATTTGCCATGTTTGCACTGCCCAATAGGCTGATGCTGGGCCTGTGGGTGCGTGATGGCGTGCAGCCCCCACCCAGCGCACAGCCGGGTGCCGTGGAACTCGGCGTGCCCGTGGCTGACGAAGCCGCCGTTCGTGCCCTCTACGCCGAATGGCAAGCGCTGGGCCTGACGCTGCTGCAAGCGCCGACCAGCATGGACTTTGGTTGGACGTTCACCGCCGCCGACCCCGACGGCCACCGCCTGCGCGTGTTTGCATCGCACGCAATGTGACGCATAGCCCTACTTGTTTCAATTGCGAAACGCCGCACACACAGCCTGCGCCGTCACGACCTGCGCAAAGCCCACGCTCAGCGCGGCCATGTACGCGGCTTGCACCTGTGCGGCGGGCACATCGGTGCCCGCGTGGCTCAGGTCGCGGGTGGCGCAGGCGTCGTGGATCAGTTCGATTTGATAACCTAGGTCAAAGGCGGCGCGCACGGTGGTATCGACGCAGCGGTGGGTCATCATGCCGGCCACTGTCAGGTGCGTCACGTTCAGTTGGGTTAGCAGCGCGTGCAGGCCGGTGTCACGAAAACTGTTAGGGTAAGCCTTGGTCAGCACCGCCTCGCCGGGCAGCGGGGCCACGCTGGCGTGAATCTCAGCCCCCACGCTGTCGGGCAAAAAGAAGGTTGCGCCGGGCCGGGTGGCCATGTGCTGGATGTGGATCACCGGCTTGCCTTGGGCCCGGTAGGCGGCCAGCACTTGGGCGGCGCGGTCTGCCGCCGCTTGCGGTTCACTCAGCGGATACAAGCCGCCGGGAAAATAGTCGTTTTGAATGTCAATCAGCAGCAAGGCGTGCGTCATAAAAAGCTTTCTGGGCTATGGGGTACTCGGGAATACTTGCCACTTTATGCAGATGCGACACCCGTGGAAACCCGCTCCACCGAAAATTGGTTTTCCAATATTGGCAAAAGAGGGAGCTTTTTTATGAATCTGCAACTGGACGATGTCGCGCTGTTTTTGCGTGTGGTGGAGTTGGGGTCGCTGTCTGCGGCGGCTCGTGAGCGCGATGTGTCGGTCAGCCAAGTCACACGTGCGTTGGCGCGGCTGGAATCGACTTGCGGCGTGCGGCTGCTCAACCGCACCACGCACAGCCTGTCACTCACTGACGAGGGCGACACGCTGGTCGCGCACAGCCGCACGCTGCTGGACACCGCCGCCTCGCTCAGCGCTGATCTGACGGGCAAGCTGGGCGGCCCCAGCGGCTGGGTGCGCATCAGCACCAGCCCGCTGCTGGCGCAAACCGTGATCGTGCCCAGCTTGCCCACGCTGTATGCCCAGTACCCGCAATTGCACATCGACCTGAATGCTGACGACCGCATGATCGACATGGCGCGCGAGGGCATCGACATTGCCATCCGCACTGGCACCACGCACAGCGACACGGTGGTGGCGCGCGAGATTGGCGACTACACCCGCAGGCTGTACGCGGCCCCGGCCTATTTGGCGCAATTCGGCACGCCGCAGCACCCGGACGATTTGCAGCAGCACCGCCTGCTGACCAACAGTGCCAGCCCCGCGCTCAACCGCTGGCAGTTGCTCACCAAGCCGGGCGCGCAGCCTGCCGAATTGAGCGTGCAAGGCCACACCCGCACCGACAACTCAGCGGTGATGATGAGCTTGGTGCAGCACGGCGTGGGCATTGCCCGGCTGATGGATTTGCTGGCCGAGCCGCTGGTGCGCCGGGGCGAATTGGTGCCGCTGCTGCGCGAGCACATGCAAGCGCAGCGCGTGCCGATCTACGCCATCATGCCGCGCCAACGCCAGCGCCTGCCCAAAATTCGCGCCTGCATCGACCACTGGGCCGCGTGGCTGGCACAGTTGCAACCCCTTTCTTCTCCTTAACGACCGCATCACATGGAAATTGATCCGCAAGAAGTTGTCGCCACTGCCCAAGAGGCAGCAGAGCAACAAGCCGCAACAACGGCTCGCAGCGCACGGCGACTGAATGCCACCGTTGCCATCACGGTGGCATTGCTGGCAACGTTCATGGCGCTGTGCAAAGTCAAAGACGACAACATCGTGCAAGCCATGCAGCAAGCGCAGGCCGACAAAATTGACCACTGGGCCTATTACCAAGCCCGCACGCTGCGGCAAGAAGTGGCCGAGAGCACGGTGGTGCAACTTGAATTGGCACGCAGCAACGCCAACCGCCCCACGCCGGGCTACGACGAGGCCATTGCCAAGTACCGCGCCCTCATCACCGATCAAGCCGACAAAAAAGCCGCCGTGCGCCAGCAAGCCGAGCAAGACCAAAAGACCTACGACGCGCTCAATTACCGCGATGACCAGTTCGATTTGGCCGATGCCGCCTTGGCCATTGCCGTGGCCATGCTGGCCGTAACAGCGCTGACCGGGCTGTGGCCGCTGTACTGGGCCACGCTGGTGCCCATGCTGTTTGGCGTGCTGATGGGCACCGCCGGGCTGGCGGGCTGGGCCTTGCACCCCGACAGCCTGATCCGACTGCTGACTTGATCGAGCGCGGGAAAATTGCCCCGCCACATAATCACACGCCATGCACCCCGATCACACGCCCCCATCGCCCGAATCTCAGGCGCAAGCCCCCGCCTCGCCGCCACCGGCCCCGCAGCGCCCCAGCGCCCGCTTCATGCTGCGTCACCCCGCGCATGTGATGGCGCTGGGCTGCGGCTCGGGTCTGGCACCGTTTGCGCCCGGCACGGTGGGCACGCTGTGGGCGTGGGCAGCATATTTGGCGCTGCTGCAAGGGCGCGCCGCCGCGCAAATTGGCTGGATCATTGCCATCAGCATCATGGTGGGCTGGTGGGCTTGCACCGTCACCGCCGACCGGCTGCGCCTGCTTGACCCCAGCGAAATCGTCTGGGACGAAGTGGCCGCCTTCTGGCTGGTGCTGTGGTTGGTGATGCCAACCGGCTTTTGGGGCCAGCTCGTGGCCTTTGCGCTGTTTCGGTTTTTTGTTGCGGTTAAACCCGGCCCGGTGGGTTGGGCGGATCGGCGGTTCCACGGATTTGGCTGGCGCGGCGGCTTGGGCATCATGCTCGACGACCTGGTGGCCGCCTTCTGCACGCTGCTGGTGATAGCGCTGTGGCGCGCTGCATTTTGAACAAAGAGGCGAGCATGGAATCCCTTTGCACCGAACTGGCCCGCTTGCTGCTGCAACGCGGCTGGATGCTGACCACCGCCGAAAGCTGCACCGGCGGACTGATTGCCGCCACTTGCACCGAACTGTCAGGCTCTAGCCGCTGGTTTGACCGGGGCTTTGTGACCTATTCCAACGCCGCCAAGACCGAGATGCTGGGCGTTGACCCCTTGCTGATCGACACCGTGGGCGCGGTGAGCGAACCCGTGGCGCGTGCGATGGCGGAAGGCGCGGTGCGTCCAGCCCCGCGTCACCACGCCAGCAGCGCGCCCACCCACATCAGCGTGGCAGTGACCGGCGTGGCCGGGCCGACAGGGGGCACGCCAGAAAAGCCGGTAGGCATGGTCTGGTTTGCATGGCATGTGGCCGGGCAAACCAGCACGGAAGCGCGCCTGTTCAATGGCAACCGCGCCGCCGTGCGCGAGCAAACCACCACACACGCGCTGGCGCATTTGGTGGAGTTGCTGCAACAAGCCTGAGCGCGGCGCGGTGGCGCGCCTCAGGTCAAGGCTGGGCACGGGCTTCGATGGCTGCGCGCAAGGGGGCCGCCAAGGTCAGCGCGCCCGGCACGCTCAGGTGCGCGCCATCCCGAAACAGCCAGACCCCGTCTTGATAGGCGTTGCACGCAGGCTGCGGGCACAGCACATCGGCCAGTTCCAAGCTGCTGCTGCGCGGGTGGCGGGCCACAGCGGCTTGCTGGCTGGCCACGGCGCGGGCGCGCCAGGCTTGCATCTCATCGCGCGGGGTGCTGCCGTCGCAGGCCAGCGGGTTCAGCGCCACTTTCCACGCGGCGCATTGGGTCAACGCCCAATGCCGAAAACGGGGCACGGGCTGCACCACCAGCACCGGTGCGGTCTGGTTCAAGCGCCCCAGTAACCGATCCAGCCCTTGTTGCCAGACTTGCGCTTTGTCTTGCGGCGAGGTCGCCAGCGCGCTGGTGGCAGCGGACTCATGGGCGCGCAAGCCGGTGCCGGGTTCTTCGATGTAGCCGTCTGCGGCGGTGGCCAGCATCACCAAACTGGGCCGCAGTTGGCTGATGGCCTGCACCGCATCGGCCACAAAATGTTGGCACTGCGTGTTGGGTTCGCCGTGGTTGTAGAGCTGCGCATCCACCAGCGGGCAACCCGCCAGCGTGGCCACGGTGGCGCTGTAGCCCGCGTCGTTGGCGGCCTTGACCACGGCTTCGGTGAAGTGCCCGGCGTTAGAGTCTCCCAGCAGTACCACATGGCCGCGTGCGTGAGGCACCGCCCACGTGCAACCCGGCTGCCCCCCCGCCAGCAAGGGGCGCACGCCCTCGCAGTGGCGCACTTCGTCGATGTGCAGCTCTAGCGCGGCTTGAATCGGCTGCGCACTGGGCCGGGTCACGATAAATTGGTGCGCCAGCAGCAAGCCGCCAAACGCCAGCAGCGGCCCCAGCACGCAGACTGCACCCAGCCGCAAAGTGGCCGCCGTGCTCGGCGTGCGGGCATGGCGAATCGGTGTCTCGATATAGCGGTAAGAAGCCCACGCTGGCACCAGCGACAGCGCCGAGGCCAGCACCAACACCCACGGCTGATCCGGCCACAGCGCACGGGCAAACACCACGAACGGCCAGTGCCACAGATACCAGCCGTAGGAGCGATCACCAATCCACTGCGCCAGCGGGGACGAGAGCCAGCGAGTCAACACGTTCTCGCCCGCTGCGCCGCCCACGATCAGCAGCGCGGTGCCCGCGACCGGCCCCCAAGCCACCCAACCGGGAAAAGGCACGCTGCCATCCAGCCCCCAAGCCGACCAGCCTAGCAGCGCCAAACCCACCCAGCCCGCACCCAGCGCCACCCCCGCAGGCAGGCGCAGCAACGAAGCGCTGCACAGCGCCAGCGCGGCACCGACGGCAAATTCCCAAGCCCGCGTCGGCGAGCCGTAAAACGCAAATTGCCGAGGTGCGCTCAGGCCCGGCATCGCCCCCCAGCCGTAAGACATGGCGCAAGCCAGCGCAAACGACACGCCCAGCAGCGCACCCAACACCGCCAGCACACCCCAGCGCCGAACAGCGGGCCGTGTGGAGCGCGCCGCCCAGCGCCACGCACCCGCCAGCACCAGCGGGTAGAACAGGTAGAACTGCTCCTCCACCGCCAGCGACCAGGTGTGCAGCATCGGGTTGAATTCAGCGCCGGGGCTGAAGTAGCCGGGCGCGGAGCGGTACAGGTGCGCGTTGGCCACAAACAGCGTCGCGGCAATGCCGGTTTGCGCGGCCATCACCTGCGTGCCGATGGGGTTGGCCAGCATTGCCACCAGCGCCACCACTACCGACAAGGTCGCCAAAGCGGGCAGCAAACGCCGAATGCGCCGCAGGTAAAACTGCGGCCAATCCAGCCGCCCGCGCTCAGCCAA
>CALMOI010000074.1 GCA_937871735.1 uncultured Comamonadaceae bacterium | reverse complement strand
CGGGCCAGCCAACTGCCTTACAGCGCCAATGCAGAGCTGCTGTGGCAGCACGACGGCCAGCACTACAGCACGCGGCTGGAAATCAAAGCCTTCTTGGTCGGCTCACGCGCCCAGACCAGCGAAGGCGACATCACGCCGCAGGGCTTGGCTCCGCGTCGGTTCGCAGACAAGGCGCGCAGCGAGCAAGCCACCCACTTCCAGCGCGACAGCCAGCGCATCACCTTCAGCGCGAACACGCCCGACGCGGCGCTGCAACCCGGCGCGCAAGACCGGCTCAGCTTGTTTGTGCAACTGGGCGCGCTGCTGGCCGCCAACCCGGATCGGCTGCGAGCGGGCGGCAACCTGACGCTGCAAGTGGCCGGAGCGCGCCAAGCCGAACCGTGGCTGATCCACCTGGACGGCGACGAACACATGGCGCTGCCCAGCGGCGACGGGCACGTCTTCAAACTCAGCCGCGCCCCGCGCAGTGAGTACGACCCGCGTGTCGAGCTGTGGGTGGCTCCTACGCTGCACTATTTGCCGGTGCGCATTCGGCTGACGCAATCGAACGGCGACTACGCCGATCAGGTGCTCACGGGCCTGGAATTGCTCAATACCCCTGCGGCTTCGTCAGCAGGAAAAAACTAGAGTTCAGACTCGACATGATGTTGCTAACCTTGAGACTGGCACAAACGTTGCAATATGCAAGTGCTAACGCACAACTGTTCAAGGAGAATGACACCATGCACACCCTCTATGACTCAGACACCTTTGCTGTGACGCACCTTTTGGCCAACGCTGACATGAGCGTTATCAGCGAAACCCCCACCGTGCCCACACTGACCCGCCACGGCTTTGAAATCGTGGACAAGCGTCGCGGCAAAGAGGTTTACCTGGATGGCTCGTGGGCCGAACTGTTCCAACAGCAAATCAACGCGTGGCAAGCCAAAACCCCCACCCAAGAAGAAGTGGAAGACGCGCTGGAAGGCTATGTCGGCTTGGCGCATCAGCCCGTGATTGTTCACTGAGGAACGCGGCTCACAGCCCATCAGGAAATGCGAGCTGCGCTACAGTGCGCAGACATTTCACCGCAGGGACAGGCATGACACCGGCCTCACCAACCGCATTGAGCGCACCGCTTGACCGCATGTACGCCAGCGCCGCCACAAACTCACCCATGCTGCGGCTCACTCCTGAGCAAGGCCAGCAATTGGCGCAGCAGCGTCAAGCGATTTCACTGGATAGCCTGAGCCTGCAAGACATTGCCCGCTTGGGGCACGAGGTGGAAACCGGTCTGCAACAAACGCTAGACCGGTTTTTGGCGCAGATCGACCGCTTCGACAACACCAAGCTGTTCAACCTGTTTGATGCGTTGCGCAAGGGTGTCGATCAAGAAGACTTGCCCGCACTGGCCGATCGCATTCTGAACGGCCCCACCAGCTTATGGCACCGCGTGCTGGGCACCCTCAGCAAACCGGCTTTGCAACGGGCGCTGGGCCAAGCTTGGGACGAAACCCGTCGGCTGGCCAGTGGCAAAACACGCACGCTGAGTGACAAAGTACGCCAACTGGAAACCGAGCTGGCTCAAGAACAGCAACGGTTGATGCAAGAAATCCAGACGCTAGAACAGCTCAAGCTGGCTTACCGCAGCCAATTTGAAGCCTTCGTGCTGGCTGCTGCGTTGCTGCAATCCCTGGTCACTGAAGCGCAGCAGCAACTGCAAGCTGCTGAGCAGGCGCAATCTGTGACCGACTCAGTGGATCCTCAGCACCTGTTCATGCTGGAAGAGCGTCGCCACAAACTGCAAGCCCTGCAAAGCCGAGCTTTGGCCGTAGAAGGCACCTTGAGCCGGTTGCCGTCTGACCAACTGGTGATCCGCCAATTGCAGAATGCGGGCATGGCCACTTGGCAAGAAACCAATACCACGGCATCGGCACGCTTTGCCAGCATCAAAATGACCTTGCTGACGCTGCATGGCGCGCTGATGACGCAAGGCGTACAGCGGTTGGCTGACCAAGGCCGGGCGCTGGACGACCAGCTCAATACCGTGCGCAGCCAATTGATGCGCGATGTGGTCAGCACCTCGGCACATCTGCCGGGGCACAACCGACTGGCCCAAGCGCAGCAGTTGCGCGCCATCGTGTCCGAGAGCCAAGCACTGCAAACCATCGTGCTGCAAGCGCGTCAAGCCAACAGCAATAAGTTTGCTGAAGCGCGTCAGTTGCTGACTCAAGCCCAGCATGACATGCTGGCGCTGGGGCAGCAATTGCGACCCGACTTGGCTCCGCGCCAGTCCCTGTGATCCGCCACATTCAACCTCCATGAGCACCCTGCACTTGAACCTCACCAAGCCGGGCGAAACCCCACGCAAACTGGCCCTGAATTTGACCAAAGCCGAACGCTTCAAAGTGCGCCTGGGCTGGGAAGGCACCACCGATCTGGATTTGCACGCCTTGGTGTGCATCAATCATGGTGACGGGGCCAAAGCCAGCAGTTTTGAAGACATTTTGTCCACCTACAACGTGCGCCGCCGCATCGGGGGCAGTGAAGTGGGCACCTTGGTCAAGCGCAGCGATGGCAGCTTTGCCGTGCATGACGGCGCACTGGTTCACAGCCCGGATGCCACCGACGGCAACACACTGGAAGTGGACGAGTGGATCGACATTGACCCCGCACGACTGACACCCGTACCCGGCGCAGTGCTGGAAATTCCGCTGATCGCCATGATCCACCAAGCAACGCCCACGAAGCGCCTGCGTGATGTGCAGCAAGCTTGGGTGTCTATCGACAATGTGGCGGGCACCACGCTGCTGAAAGTCCAGCTGTCGCAACAGTTCGCTGAATTTGTGGGCGTGCAAGCGGGCTCCATCATGATGGATGCCACTGGCACCCACTTTGTCCCCGTCGGCGTGGGATTCAACGGCGACTTCAACAGCGTGCTGGAGCATTTTTCTTGATCCTGCGCCAACCCACCGCCCTGCCCCGCACACCCGCACCGACCGTTCATGCGCCCAGTCGCATGGCGGGTGTGGTGCGCAGTGGCGTGACGGTATCGGTGGCCCAATTGCAAGATCGCTTCCCAGACTTGACCCCGGAGGCGGCGCTGCCGGTGCAGCAACTGCTGCAAACCACGTGTCCCGACACCTTGAACTGGCAATGGGCCAGCAACTGGGGCATCGCCGCGCAACAGCGCTACAGCACGCTGCTCGAACCAACCCGCACGATGCACTCGCAGCAACACACGGCGCAACAGCATCTGGCACGCCTGCACAGCCTGCTGCAAACATGGGCAGATGCGCTGGCATCGCCCCGCCCTACCGGATTGCTGGCGCGCTGGCAGACTCACCCTGATGCACTGCTGCAACGCCACGGCCCAGAAATCACGCAACTGCATCACGCCTTGAGCCACGCCATCACGGGCTTGTCCGAACAAGTTCAAGCACTGACGCAACTGCGCAGCGACCTCACCGCCTTGGCCGACTCCCTTCAAAGCTACAGCTTGGCCGCCACGTGGCTGGCCGAGCATGGCAACCCCACCGCCACGGATGATGGCGTGACCCACACCCTGCTGCACCGCGCAGCAGAACTCAGCCAGATGCAAGGGCACGTCATCCAAACCGGAATCTTGCAAGCCCACCAACGCGACAACCTGCGCGCACTGGTGGCCTGTATTCAGCACGCGGTGCTCCTTTTTTTGCCCGCTTGGCTGGAGCAAGAAAGTCAAGCACGGCTGGCACCAGCCACCCCCACACTGGCGCGTCAACGACTCACTCAGTTGGAAACACTGCTGCACGCACTGCACCCCACCTGATCACCCGCAAGGATTGGCACATGGCCCTCGCACTGAATCTCACCAAGGCGGAACAATCGCTCAAGCTGTGCCTGCAAAAATCAGGTGTCCCTACACCACCTCCGGTAGAGCTGGCTTTTGTACTTGATGTTTCCGGCTCCTTTGACGACGAACACCGCAGCGGACTGACCAACGCACTGCTGACTCGACTGGTGCCGTGGGGCACCACCTTTGATCCCGACAAAAAGCTGGATGTCTACACCTTCAGCAGCGGTGCGCGCAGCGCGCATCAGGTTGGACACATCACGCCCGCCAACTACACGGACTACATCCGCCAACATATCATCGGCAAGGTTCCTGGCTACGGCACAGGCACCGACTACAGCCCGGTGCTGGAACTGGTTTTGCGCAACCAAGGCTGGAGCACAGCACGCGGCGGACTGCTGCAACGGCTCCTAGGCACCACACCCGCAGCCCCACCGCGCCGCCGCAGTTTGGTGATCTTTGTGACCGATGGCGACAACAGCGATACCCAAGCCACGCACCGCACGCTGGCACAGTCACAGCAACGCGGCGATCAGGTGTACTTTCTGTTCATCGGTGTATCCAACCAAGGGCACAGATTTCCGTTTTTGCAGCAGATTGCCGCGCAGTACAGCAACACCGGCCTGACCGTGATTCGCCAACTGCATCAGTTCACCGCACAAGATGATGATCAGCTCAACACCACACTGCTGCAACCAGAGCTGATCGACTGGCTCAAGCGCGACCTGCCAACCGCTCCAACGCCCGCGCATGCCACGCCACATGCTCGCCGATGAAGCTGGCGATGAAGTAATAGCTGTGGTCGTAGCCGGGTTGCAGCCGCAGCGTCAGCGGGTGGCCGACGGCGGCGCAGGCGGCTTGCAGGCGTTCGGGCTGGAGCTGAGTGGGCAAAAACTCATCTGCCTCGCCTTGATCGACCAACAGCGGCAGGCACTCGGGAGCGTTGGCGATCAGGGCTACCGCATCATGCGCGGCCCAAGCACTGCGGTCATCGCCCAGGTAAGCCGTGAACGCTTTCTGGCCCCAAGGCACGGCACTGGGCGCGACGATGGGCGAGAAGGCGCTGACGCTGGCGTAGCGTCCTGGGTGGCGCAGCGCCAAGGTCAATGCGCCGTGGCCGCCCATCGAATGGCCGCTGAGGCTGCGCTGCGCGCTGGCCGGGAAATGCGCCTCGACCAACGCGGGCAGCTCATCGACCACGTAGTCTTCCATGCGAAAGTGCGTGGCCCAGGGCGCTTGCGTGGCGTTCAGGTAGAAGCCTGCGCCCTGACCCAAGTCGTAGGCCGGGTCGTTGGGCACGTCCGCGCCACGCGGGCTGGTGTCGGGCGCGACCACGATCAGGCCGTGCTGCGCCGCGTGCTGCTGCACCCCGGCTTTGGTGATGAAGTTCTGCTCGGTGCAAGTCAGGCCCGACAGCCAGTACAGCACCGGGCAGCGTTCGCCGCGCAGGGCGGCGGGCGGCAGGTAGATGCCAAAGCGCATGGTGCAGCCCAGCGCGCTGCTGGCGTGCTGCCAAACCTCTTGCCGACCGCCAAAGCTGGCGTGGTGTTCGACGCGCTCCATCAGAAATGCACCACCGAGCGGATGGATTCCCCGTTGTGCATCAGCTCAAACGCCTCGTTGATCTCGGGCAGCGGCATGGTGTGGGTGACGAAGGGGGCGAGTTGGATGCGCTCAGCCATCGCGTCTTCGACCATGCCCGGCAGCTCGCTGCGGCCTTTGACGCCACCAAACGCCGTGCCCAGCCAGCGGCGGCCCGTCACCAACTGGAACGGGCGGGTGCTGATCTCTTGCCCGGCCCCCGCCACGCCGATGATGACCGACTGGCCCCAGCCCCGGTGCGCGCACTCCAGCGCCGCACGCATCACGTTGACGTTGCCGATGCACTCAAAGCTGTGATCCACGCCCCAGCCCGTCATCTCGACGATGACTTGCTGCACCGGCTTGT
>CALMOI010000073.1 GCA_937871735.1 uncultured Comamonadaceae bacterium | reverse complement strand
CCGCAATGTCGCGCAGAATTTGTTCGTTTTGGCCTCGGGCCTTGGCGGCTTCGCTGCGCTGCGCCTCGATCTGATTTTGCAGATCCAGCAAGCTGCGACGCAGTTGGGTCTTGTCGTCGGCCTCTTCGGCCAAACGCCGCTCTAGGGCTTCAATGCTTTTGGCTTGGATATCTGCGCGTTTGCGCAATTCCAAAATAGCCAAACGCGCCTCATCGTCAGAGAACAGCGCGGCTTGAGAACCAAAGGAGGCCAGCAGCAAAGCTGCCAACACTCCCAGTCGCCATGAAATGTGAGAACGCACCGCCATCACTGCGACTTCACCTCAACACGGCGGTTCAGCGCCATGGCTGCTTCGTCGCGGCCCTGGGAAGCGGGCTTTTCTTTGCCGTAGCTCACTGCTTCCATTTGCGCACCGGCCACGCCCAACAACGACAGCGCCTTGCTGACAGCTTCGGCACGGCGTTGCCCCAAGGCGAGGTTGTATTCACGACCGCCACGGTCATCGGTGTGGCCTTCAACCATGGCACGGCGACGTGAATCAGCGCGCAAGTAACGCGCTTGGGCTTCGACAACGTTTTGATACTGCGGCTTGACCATGAAGCTGTCGTAATCAAAGTAAACAAAGGAGTTACCGACCGCTGCTTGCGCAGATTCCGGCTTGTTGCCCGACACGTCCACCGCCGTCACCCCAGTCTGCGCCGCGCCACCTGACGTGCCACCTTTGGGCGCGACTGACTCTTGCGTCAGCGGCACCGTCGCGGTGCGATCTTCCACGGGAGGAGGATCGAGCCGCACGCCCGAACTACAGCCCGCCAATGCCGCCGTAACGGCGAGACCCCAAATCATCTGTTTCATCGCCATGCTCCTTGTGTGCATCAATTCTGGAACGGGCCCCAACTGGGCTCGCGAATTTCACCAGCTTGTCCAGCCAAACGCGCTTTGATTTTGCCGTCTAAGGTGGTGGTCATCAACGCCTCGCGCCCTTGTTGTTGGGTCGCGTAGACGATCAAGCGGCTGTCGGGAGCAAAGCTGGGGCTTTCGTCCACGGTGGTGTCGGTCAGGCTTTGGCTGGTGCCGCTGGCCAGTTCCATCAGTTGCAATTTAAAGGCCGTGCCGCTGCGCGAGATGTAGGCCATCCAACGTCCATCTGGACTGAGTGCTGGGGAGATGTTGTAGTTGCCAGTGAAGGTCACGCGCTCAGCGTTGCCACCGCTGGCGGGCATGCGGTAGATCTGCGGCTCGCCGCCTCGGTCACTGACAAAGTAGATGCTCTTGCCATCGGGCGTGAACACGGGCTCGGTGTCGATGCCTTGCGATTGGGTCAAGCGGCGCGGCTGCCCGCCTGTGGCGTCCATGACGAAAATTTGCGATCCGCCATCACGACTGAGCGTGAGCGCCACGGTTTTACCGTCAGGTGCCCACGCCGGGGCGCTGTTAGAGCCTCGGAAATTGGCCAGCAAACGGCGCTTGCCGCTGGACACATCGTGCACATACACCACCGGCTTGCGCGACTCAAAAGACACGTAAGCCACTTGCTCACCATTAGGTGACCACGTCGGCGAGATGATAGGTTCGGGGCTGGCCAAAGCGACTTGCCCGTTTTCACCATCGGCATCGGCCACCCACAGGCTGTATTGGGCGGCATTTTTGGTCACGTAAGTGATGCGGGTAGAGAACACGCCACGCTCGCCCGTGAGCTTGAGGTGAATCGCATCTGCGATACGGTGCGCCGCCAAGCGCAAGTCACCCGTGACCACGGCGTAGCTTTGACCACCCAGGTCTTGGCCGCGCACGGTGTCCCACAGCCGAAAGCGCACATCAAAGCGACCATCGGCCAAGCGGCTGACGCTGCCTGCGGCCACGGCATCGGCATTGCGTTGACGCCACAAGGGCAAATCAGGGCGCTGGGTTTCATCCAGCGTTTGCCCGGCGGTGCTGATGGATTTGAAGCGGCCACTGCGCTCCAGATCCGCCAAGATCACGGTGCTGAGTTTGACGGGGGAGTCAGCCTCACCCCGAAACGGCACCACTGCCACCGGCAACTGGGTCAAGCCCACGCCAGAGACTTGGACTTGGAACTGCGCCCA
>CALMOI010000072.1 GCA_937871735.1 uncultured Comamonadaceae bacterium | reverse complement strand
CCAGGTTCAGCAGGCGCAGCAGGTTGCTGGCGGCGCTGCGCGAGCGGCCCACGGCTTGGGCGGCTTGTTCGTGGGTCAGGCCGAAGTCGTTGATCAGGCGTTGCAAGCCTTGGGCTTCTTCCAGCGGGTTGAGGTCTTCGCGCTGGATGTTTTCGATCAGCGCCATCGCGGCGGCGGCTTCGTCGGGCACGTCGCGCACCAGCACGGGCACGCTGCTCAGACCGGCCAGTTTGGCGGCGCGAAAACGGCGTTCACCGGCAATGATTTCGTAGCGTCCGGCGTTGCCGCCCGTGGCGAGTTTGCGCACCAAGATCGGCTGCATGATGCCTTGGGCTTTGATGGATTCGGCCAGCTCGTAGAGCGCGCCTTCGTCCATGCGGGTGCGCGGCTGGTAGGCACCGGGCACCATGTCGGTCAGCGGCAAGTTGCTGGGCGTGGGGTTGGGGGCGCTGGGGCCGTCGCTGGCGTTGCTGCCGTCTTGCGCTTTGGGGCCGAGCAGGGCTTCCAGGCCACGGCCCAGACCTTTGAGTTTTTGAGTGACCATCGGGTGTCAGGCTTTCAGGAGTTCTTGCAGCAGGGCATAGCCTTCGGGCCAATCGCCCAAGTCGGATGCGGTGTTGATGTGGCCGCAAGCGCCCACGCGGTGCAGGCGGCTGCCCCATGCGGCGGCCAGTTGCTGGCTGTGGGCGGGGCTGGCGTAGGGGTCGTTGTCGCTGGCGACCACCACGCTGGCAAAGGGCAGCGGCTGGCGCGCAATGGGCGACCAGCCGGGCAGCATCTGGCGCAGGTCGTCGCGCTCAGTGTCGGGCGGGGCCACCAGCAGCGCGGCACGCACGCGGCCTGTTTGGCGCGAGTGCGCCGCCCAAGCGGCCGCGTGGATGCAGCCCAAGCTGTGCGCCACCAGCACCACGGGTTGCTCGCTGGCCAGCACGGCTTCTTCCAATTGGATGTTCCAGTCGCCGCGCAGGGGGCGCTGCCAGTCGTGTTGCTGCACGCGCTGATGGCCGTAACGCAAGTCCCAGCGGCTTTGCCAGTGCCCAGCATCGCTGTTTTGCCAACCGGGCAAGGTCAGCACACGTACCGAAGGGGTTGAAGGGTTCATGGTGGGGCTCATGCTTACTTGGCGCGCACGCGCTCGACCATTTCTTCGGCAAAGGCGATGAAGGCGCGGCTGCCTTTGGCGCTGGGGTCAAACACCACGCCCGGCAAGCCGTGGCTGGGCGCTTCGGCCAAACGCACGTTGCGGGGAATCACGGCGTTGAACACCTTGTCGCCGAAATGGATCAGCAGTTGTTCGCTGACTTGCTGTTGCAGCATGGTGCGCGGGTCGAACATCACCCGCAGCAGGCCAATGATGTGCAGGTCGCGGTTCAAGTTGGCCTGCACTTGCTTGATGGTGTGCAGCAAGTCGGTCACGCCTTCCAGCGCAAAGTACTCGCACTGCATGGGCACCACCACGCCGTTGGCGCAGCACAGGCCGTTCAGGGTCAACAGGCTCAGACTGGGCGGGCAGTCGATCAGCACGAAGTCGTAGTCGGCGGCCACGGCGGTCAGGGCGTTTTTGAGGCGGTTTTCGCGCTGGTCGAGCGTGACCAAATCAATCTCAGCCCCGGCCAGCTCGCGGTTCGCGCCCAGCACGTGGTAGCCGCAGCCTTCAGCCCACACCGCCGACTCTTGCACCGTGGCCGAACCGATCAACACGTCGTAGACGCTGCGCGCCAATTGGCGCTTGTCCACGCCCGAGCCCATCGTGGCGTTGCCTTGCGGGTCAAGGTCAATCATCAGCACGCGCTGGCCAATTTTGGCGAGACCGGCGGCAAGGTTGACGGTGGTGGTGGTTTTGCCAACGCCGCCCTTCTGGTTGGCGATGCAGAAAATTTGGGCCATGAGGACTCGCGTTTCAGGAGAGGTTGAACAGGGTGGGCAGCACGATCAGGCGGGCCAGCGGGCTTACTTGCTCAGCGCCAGCTTGAGGCCAAAGCCGATCAAAAACGTACCGG
This sequence comes from uncultured Comamonadaceae bacterium, assembly GCA_937871735.1. Classification (GTDB taxonomy): domain Bacteria; phylum Pseudomonadota; class Gammaproteobacteria; order Burkholderiales; family Burkholderiaceae_C; genus CALMOI01. The sequence continues at coordinate 2,828 of CALMOI010000072.1, read as the reverse complement.
CGATTTTTTCCAGCGTTTGCCCGATGCGCGGGCTGGCGCGCAGACGCTCGGCCAAATGGTGCGTCAGCGCGATCACGATGGCGCTGTAGATGAAAGTGATGCTGGCAATGGTGACCGCCATCACACCAAACGTCAGCAGCCCTTGGTGATGCACCGGGTCGACAAACAGCGGGAAGAAGGCCATGTAAAACACGATGGCCTTGGGGTTGAGCAGCGTGATGGTGGCGGCTTGCCGAAAGTAGTGGCGCGGCTGAATGTTCAGCACCGGCGCGCTGCCGGGTTTGGCCATCAGCATCTTCAAGCCCAGCCAAGCCAAGTACGCCGCGCCCAGCCACTGCACGGCGTAAAACGCAGGCGGATAAGCCGCCAGCAACGCGGCCACACCCGCCACCGCCAGCCACAGCAGCACTTGGTCAGCCGCAATCACGCCGAAGGTTGCGCCCAAGCCGCCGCGAATGCCGCCCTTGGTGGTCGAGGTGATCAGCGCCAAATTGCCCGGCCCCGGTATCGCCAAAAACAACACGATGGCCGCCACGAATGCGCCGTAATCTTTGATGCCGAACATGGTGTTTCCTCAGCGTGATGCAGGCAGGTTCAGCCAGCGTGGGGCCGCATCCAGACGATGCAGCGCTCCACAGCCAAGCCCGGCACGGTCAGTTCTTCCACGTGAAACACTTGCACGTCGGCGGGCAACGCGGCCATTTCTTCTGCCGGGTGCTTGCCCTTCATGGCGAGCCAGCAGCCGTCCGGTGCCAGCGCCGCCCGCGACCAAGTGACGAAATCCACCAGCGAGGCAAACGCCCGGCTGCTCACCACGTCGAACGGCCCGGTCAGCGATTCAACCCGCGCGTGCAGGCCGCGCAAATTCGGCAGCCGCAGCGTGACGGCCACTTGCTGGATGAAGGCGGCTTTTTTGGCAACGGTGTCTACGCAAGTGACTTGCAACTGCGGGCAGCAAATCGCCATCACCACGCCGGGCAGGCCTGCGCCAGAGCCCACATCCAGCAGCCGAACGGCGTTGCCCCCGAGCTGGCGCAACAAGGGCGCGATCACGGTCAGGCTGTCAAACAGGTGGTGCGTCAGCATTTCTGCCGGGTCACGCACTGCCGTGAGGTTGTAGACGCGATTCCATTTTTGGATCAGCGCCAAGTAGTCCAGCAGTTGCGTGGCTTGCGCGTCAGACAGCGGCACCTGCAAGGCCGCAGCCGCTTGGGTGAGTTGCGCCAGTTGAGGCTGGGCGGCGGCGGGTGATGTGGCAGCGGTCATGGCAAAGTCAAAATCAAAATGGACGGGACTGAATCAAGAGGCGGACGCTTCAGGAGCCAAGCGCCCCAGCGCCTTGCCGCTGCCTTTTTTCAGGTGAATCAGCAGCAGCGAAATGCTGGCCGGGGTGATGCCCGAGATGCGCGAAGCCTGACCCAGCGTTTCCGGGCGGTGCTTGGCCAGCTTTTGCCGCGCCTCAATCGACAACGCCGAGACCTGCATGTAGTCCAAATCCGGCGGCAGCTTCAAGCCTTCGTAGTGCGTGGCGCGCTCGACTTCGTCCTTTTGGCGGTCGATGTAACCGGCGTACTTGGCGGCGATTTCGATTTGCTCGATCACCGAATCGCGCAGCGCGTCGTAGCGTTCGCCCAATGTTTCACGTGAAACAGCGCTGCCAGCGGCGTGCTTGTCGCCGTCCAAACTCATCAAGCCGGTGTAGCTCACGCTGGGGCGGCGCAGCAGCTCGAACAGGTTGTACTCGTGCTCAATGCTCTTGCCCAGCACGCGCTCAGACTCGGCGGCGGGCAGGTTGCGCGGGTTCACCCAGGTGGATTTCAGGCGCTCTGTTTCACGTGAAACAGCGTCGCGCTTGCGGCTGAAGGCATCCCAGCGCGCGTCATCCACCAAGCCCATCTGGCGACCCACTTCGGTCAAACGCATGTCGGCGTTGTCTTCGCGCAGTTGCAGGCGGAACTCGGCGCGGCTGGTGAACATGCGGTAGGGCTCGGTCACGCCTTGGGTGATGAGGTCATCGACCAGCACGCCCAAGTAGGCTTCGTCGCGGCGCGGTGTCCACGGCGCATCGCCCCGGACTTGCAGCGCGGCGTTGATCCCGGCAAACAGACCCTGGGCGGCAGCCTCTTCGTAGCCGGTGGTGCCGTTGATTTGGCCCGCGAAGAACAGGCCGCTGATCTGGCGCGTTTCAAAGCTGGACTTGAGCGAGCGCGGGTCGAAGTAGTCGTACTCGATGGCGTAGCCGGGGCGCAGGATGTGGGCGTTTTCCAGCCCCTTCATGCTGCGCACCAGCGCGTACTGGATGTCGAACGGCAAGCTGGTGCTGATGCCGTTGGGGTAGACCTCGTGCGTGGTCAGACCTTCGGGTTCCAGAAAAATCTGGTGCGAATCCTTGTCGGCAAAGCGGTTGATTTTGTCTTCCACGCTGGGGCAGTAGCGTGGGCCTACGCCTTCGATCTTGCCGGTGAACATGGGGCTGCGGTCAAAGCCGCTGCGGATGATGTCGTGCGTGCGCTCGTTGGTGTGGGTGATCCAGCACGGCACTTGCTGCGGGTGCATGGCCGCGTTGCCCATGAAGCTGAACACCGGCACCGTGCCTTCGTTCACGCCGCCGGGCATACCGTCACCTGGCTGGGGCGTGCACTGGCTGTAGTCAATGGTGCGGCCATCCAAGCGCGGCGGCGTGCCAGTTTTGAGGCGGCCTTGCGGCAGTTTCAGCTCTTTCAGGCGCGCCGACAGACTGACGGCTGGCGGGTCGCCCGCACGGCCTGCGGCGTAATTGTTCAGGCCAACGTGGATCTTGCTGTCCAAGAACGTGCCCGCCGTCAGCA
>CALMOI010000071.1 GCA_937871735.1 uncultured Comamonadaceae bacterium | reverse complement strand
AGTGGGTGCTCAGCCTTATTCCAGTTCGGCAATCAGCTCGATTTCAACGCAAGCGCCCAGCGGGATTTGTGCCACGCCGAAGGCGCTGCGGGCGTGAATGCCTTTGGCCCCGAAGACTTGCCCCAGCAGCTCAGAGCAGCCGTTGGTGACCAAGTGCTGTTCGGTGAAGTCGGGCGTGGAGTTGACCAAGCTCATCACTTTCACGATGCGCTTGACCTTGTTCAGATCACCGCCAGCGGCTTGGCAGGCGGCTTGCAGCGTGCCCATCAGGTCGATGGCGATGGCGCGGGCGGCGGCTTGGCCTTCAGCGGTAGCCAGATTTTTACCCAGTTGCCCGACCCAAGGTTTGCCGTCTTGCTTGGCGATGTGGCCGCTCAAATAGACCAAATTACCGCTTTGCACAAACGGCACATAAGCGGCGGCGGGCACGGCCACGGGCGGCAGGGTGATGTTGAGTGCTTCGAGATTGGCGTAAATCGACATGCCAGTTTTCCTATGAGGTGGTACGAATAAGTCAGCGCGACTGCGATTGTGCTTGCGAGGCAGCTTGCGGCGCTGGCGATGGGCTGGGCGTGAAGTCGTCGTCGGCGAAGAGTGCGCCTTGATGAGAGGTATCGCGGGCTTGCAGCTCTTCGTGCAGCGGCGCGACGGTCACGCCGACGCTCAAGATGTGCTGGCCGCCGCCGTGGATCACACCGCGTATCGGCGAGATGTCGGAGTAGTCGCGCCCCAGTGCCAAGGTGACGTAGTCTTCGCCGGGTGTGCCCCAGCCGCTGCGGTTGTTGGTGGGGTCAAGGTCGTACCAGCCCAAGCCTTGCGCCGCGCCGGGCAGGTCAGGCAGGTACACCGACACCCATGCGTGCGATGCATCGCTGCCGATCAAGCGGGGTTGGCCCGGCGGAGGCTGCGTCAGCAGGTAGCCGCTGACATAGCGTGCGGGCACGCCCATCGCGCGCATGCAACTGATCATGATGTGCGCAAAGTCTTGGCACACGCCTTTGCGCTGGGCCAGTGCGTCCAGTGCCGGGGTGTTGACGGCGGTGCTTTGGCTCTCGTAGGTGAAGTCGGTGTAGATGCGCGTCATCAAATCGCGCGCGGCTTCGATCAGCGGACGGTTGGGCGTGAAGCTGGGGCGGGCGTAGCTGTCAAAGTGCAAATGCCGAGGCGAGTGGTGCGAGGCAAACACGAAGTCAGCCGCCGCGTCCCAGGCTGCTTTGGCGTGGTAGCGAAAGCGTTCGCGCACGGCCTCCCAACTGATGCGGCTGAGCGCGGGCTGCTGTGGGTGCGTGCGCACCACACTGTCGGCCATCACACGCAAGGTCGAGTGCGGCGTTTGCAGTGAGAAGAATGCGCGCTGGTTGCCGTACACATCAGGCGTTTGGCTGCGCTGGGTGGGCGTAGGGTCAATGGTCAAACTGTGGCTGACCAGTTGCTGATACGGCGTGCTCAAAGGCTGCAAGTGCGCCATGTGCTGCGCGGTTTCGACCACGGGCATGTAGTCGTAGCGCGTTTCGTGGATGATGCGCAGTTCCATCAGGCCCCCAAACTGTGATCGGTTTTGCCGGTGTGGGTGAAGTAGCGCAAGCTGATGTGCTCGGACAGCGTGGTGGCGGTGCTCAGGCAGGTGTTCAGCAACTCGTTGAGCGCCGGGTAGTGCGGATGTGTCACCACTGAGCCCGTGCTCGGCAGTTCAGCCTGCGGTGCGCTGACGCATAACTGGCCCAACTCCCAACTGGCGGGGTTGGGAATGCGCAAGGCCAGCTCATCGAGTTCATTAGAGGCGCACCCGGCCAGCTTGGCCAAGCGCCCGCGCAGCGTTTGCGTGACCCAGCCCAGCGAGCGCGGGTTGTCTCGGTTGAGCACCAGCAAGTCCAGCAGCGCTGAAATGTGGCGGCTTTGCTGGTACTGAGCGTGGAAGGTGATGGTGCTGTCAAACAGCGCCACCATCGCTTCAAAGCCGCCCTCGTCATGCACGGCCCCGGTGCTCAGCCCGGTAGACAGCGCCGGAGCGAGGAAGCACAGCCGCTCAATGTGACGACCAATGGACAGCAGCCGCCAACCGTCATCGCGCGTCATGCGGTCGGTTTGAGAGCCTGTGATGGCGGCCATGTGGCCGCTGGCGGTTTCAAGCACCCGCAAGGCATCGACCGCCGACCAGTCACCCACGCTCATGTTGGCGGCGCAGCGCTCGGTGAGTTCGGTTTCAGCGCGGGTGATGACGTTCCAGTGCTCTTGCGAGAGTCGGTCGCGCACCGATGAGGCCGAATTGCGCAGCGCGCGCAGGTTGTAGCCCACGCTGGATGCGCCGTTTTGCCCGCCCAAGCTGGCGATGAGCGAGCGCTCAAACACCCGGCGCGCTTGCATGGCGCTGGGCACGCCCGGCAACACCAGGGTGTTGCGCACGGCCAAGGTGCTGAGCCACGCCAGCAGTGGCGGAGAAGACGGGTCTTCGCCGTTCAAGCTGTCGAGGGTGAGGCGCGCCAGACGGATGCTGTTTTCTGCGCGCTCGGTGTAGCGGCCCAGCCAGAACAGGTTTTCCGCAGCCCGGCTGGTGACGACGCGACGGCGCTGTGTCACGGTGACAGGCGCATTGCTTGACGGCAGCAGCGAGGACTGATCGACTTTTTCGCCCTTGGCCACATCGGTCAGCACCCAGACGTCAGCGCTGCTGCCGCCGCTTTGCATCGAGGCGATGCCCTCGCTGGCGCTGACCAGTCGGGCCAACCCGCCGGGCAGCACGCGCCAAGACTGCGAGCCGTCAGAGACGGCAAACACCCGCAGCATCAATGAGCGGGGTTCTATGCGTGGGCCATTGCCATCAGCAGCCCATGTCGGCATCTGCGATAGCGGCATCCATGTTTGCGCGGTGTGCGTTTCGCCCTCGCGCACGATGCGGCCCGCCCATTCGTCGAGCTGGCTGCGCGACAGGGTGCGCCCCAGCACCGCGTTGAAGGTGCCGTGGCTGATAGAGCCTTGGTACGTGGGTTTGATCACGCACTTGTCCAACTGCGGCAGTACGCTGTCGCTGGCGGCGCGCTCACCGCACCACCATGTTGGCAGCGAGGGCAGTTCCAGCGTCTCGCCCAGCAGGTGTTGCGACAGCGCTGGCAAGAAGCCCAGCAGCGCGCTGGACTCCAAAAATGCCGAGCCAGGCGCATTCGCCACCAACACATTGCCCGCCCGGATGGCTTGCAGCAAGCCGGGCACGCCCAAGGAAGAGTCAGGGCGCAGTTCCAGCGGGTCGATGAATTCATCATCTAGGCGCTTGACCAAGCCATGCACGGGCTCCAAGCCGCGCAAGGTGCGCAGGTAAACCCGCTGGTCGCGCACGGTGAGGTCGCTACCTTGCACCAGTGTCAGTCCCAAATAACGTGCGAGGTAAGCGTGCTCGAAATAGGTTTCGTTGTACGGCCCCGGCGTGAGCAGCGCGATATGCGCGTCTTGGCCTGCGGGGCACATGGCTTTGATGCCGTCGATCAGAGCGCGGTAAGTGGCGGCCAGCCGCTGCACGTGCATGGATTCAAACGCCTGCGGAAACAAGCGCGAAATCGACAGTCGGTTTTCCAGCAAGTAGCCCAAGCCCGAGGGCGCTTGCGTGCGCTGTGACACCACCCACCATTGACCGTTGGGGCCGCGCGCCAAGTCAAACGCGGCAATGTGCAGATGATTGCCGCCCACGGGCTGAATACCGTGCATGGCGCGCAGGTAGCCGGGATGGCCTTGCACCAGCGCCGAAGGCAGCAAGCCCGCTTTGAGCAACTGCTGCGGCCCGTAAACGTCGGCCAGCACGCGGTCCAGCACGCGCATGCGTTGCAGCACGCCGGTTTCTATTTGCCGCCAACTTTCGGGGGTGACGATCAAGGGAAACAAGTCCAGCGCCCAAGGTCGCTGCGGACCACTGGCATCGGCGTAGACGTTGTAGCTCACGCCGTTGTCACGGATTTGGCGCTTCAGGGTCTCAGTGCGGTGGTTGAGATCGGCAAAACCCTCGCCGCCCAGCTCTTTGAAAAACTGGGCCCATGAGGGTGTCAGCGTAGGTTGCGGCGGCACCTGCGCCTGAGCCACAGCAGTTTTACCGCTGGGCTTGGGAGGCACGCAGCCATACAGCTCATTGAAGTGCCCTGGCTCTGTGGCCGCGACCAAGGCGGCGGCTTGAGCTACCGGGTCGAGTGCGGGCGCGCTGTGCGCAAAGGGGGATGAGGTTGGTTTTTCCACGTTAAGACTATTGTCGCATTGGGATGCAGGACATTGACACATGCCATCTACCGTGGATCTGTGACATTTTGACGTCTCAAGAAAAAAGCCCGGACAGGCATCTGTCCGGGCTTCATCAGGCGGTGTGAATGGGCCCGATGATCAGCTGTCTTTGCGCAGATCCAGCGTGAACGGGAACTCACGGCTGCCCGGTTGGTTGATGTTGGCGGCGGGCACCTCCATCTTGCCGGGGGTGTGGCCCATGCGGAAGAAGCGCGCCAGACGGCGGCTTTCAGCCTCGTAGGAGTTGACCGGGAAGGTGTCGTAGTTGCGGCCACCGGGGTGGGCCACGTGGTACTGGCAACCGCCCAGCGAATGCTTCATCCAGGTGTCCACAATGTCGAACACCAGCGGCACATGCACGCCGATGCTAGGGTGCAGGCTTGACGGCGGGTTCCACGCCTTGTAGCGCACACCGGCCACGTACTCGCCCGTGGTGCCGGTCGATTGCAGCGGCAGCGGATCGCCATTGCAGGTGACCACATAGCGGCTTTGGTTCAGGCCAGTGACGCGCACTTCGATGCGCTCCAGCGACGAGTCCACATAGCGCACCGTGCCGCCTGACGAGCCTTCTT
>CALMOI010000070.1 GCA_937871735.1 uncultured Comamonadaceae bacterium | reverse complement strand
TGGATGCCAAACATGCCGCCCAGCAGCTCAACGACCGCCAGGAAGCCCGCCGCCAAGTCGGTTTTGCCGATCAAATTTTCATCAGCAAGGCGGAGTTGGTGTCGGCTGAAGAATTGGCGGCGCTGCAACATCGCCTCAAGCACATGAACCCGCGTGCGCCGCAGCAAGTCGTGCATTTCGGCAAGGTGCCCATCAAGCAAGTGCTGGATTTGCGCGGCTTCAATTTGAACGCCAAGCTGGACATTGACCCGGACTTCTTGAACGAAGGCGATCACCACGACCATGACCACGCGCATGGCGAGCAGTGCGATCACCCGTCACACGCGCAAGAAAGCGGCCATCACCACCATCACGATGACGATGTGAAGAGCTTTGTGTTCCGCAGCGATCGGGCGTTTGACCCGGCCAAGTTGGAAGACTTTTTGGGTGCCATCGTCAACATTTACGGCCCGCGCATGTTGCGCTACAAGGGCGTGCTGAACATGCAGGGCACCCAGCGCAAGGTGATTTTCCAGGGCGTGCATCAGCTCATGGGCAGCGACTTGGGGCCGCAGTGGGCTTCGGGCGAGGTGCGCACGAGCAAGATGGTGTTCATCGGCATTGACTTGCCCAAGGACATTTTGTTGCAGGGGCTGGAGCAAAGTTTGGTGTGACCTTGTGTTGCCATCGTCGGTCAGTTGGGGCTGGTTTGTCGTGATTTGACAACGGGGCGGATGCGCGGGCGGCAACTCGATACAATCGCGCCCCGGATTGAATGCAGTCCAAACCATCCCACCCTTGAAGCCTGGCAACGAGGGGCCAGTCCGATTCAGTGCTCACGCGTTGAACCGGCGCAAAGCCAGCCTGCTTGTGTGTACGACCCGTGCGCACCGGTCAGCTTATCGAGGAGACAGCAAATGAATGCCCAGACCACCCAGCCACCGACTCCAGAGTCGGTGACCGATGCGTCCTCAGCCACCAAAGCCAAGGTCGTTCCCAAGGTCAGCGTCAAGCGCAGCGTGGCCGCAGCACCGGCTGCTCCGGCCAAGACCGGGCGGCCTACCAAGTTGTCTCAGCTGACGGTGCCTTCGCTGGAGCAGTCAGTGTCATCGCCGACAGCCAAGGCCAGCTACACCAACACCATGCCCACACCTGTGTCCAACCCGTCCACTTTTACGCCAGTGAAAAAAGATCCCACACTCGCCAACAATTGGCAGGCCAAGACCGCAGAACAACTGACTGATGCGGAAGTCTTGGCCATGTCTGACGATGAGTACATGAACGACAAGCAAATGGCGTTTTTCCGCCTGAAGCTGGTTCACCTCAAGCGCGACATTTTGAGCAATGCGGGTGAAACCACCGAGCATTTGCGTGAAGACACCGCTGTGGTGCCCGATCCGGCAGACCGCGCCACCATCGAAGAAGAGCACGCGCTGGAACTGCGTACCCGTGACCGTGAGCGCAAGCTGCTCAAGAAAATCGAGCAGTCGATCGGCCGCATTGATGCGGGCGACTACGGTTTTTGCGATGAAACGGGTGAGCCCATTGGCGTGGGCCGTTTGCTGGCGCGTCCCACCGCGACACTGTCGCTAGAAGCGCAGCAACGACGCGAATTGAAACAAAAAATGTTCGGT
>CALMOI010000069.1 GCA_937871735.1 uncultured Comamonadaceae bacterium | reverse complement strand
TGGGTTGCCCACGCACTTCAAAAGTGGCAGGTTTAGTCGGAGAATTACGACGCTCGGCTTCGGCTTGTTGTTCAGCCACTGCTTCAGCTTTTTCCGCAATAGCAACAATCACCTCATGTAAATAACCGTGGCCGGTTAATGGAAGCTTGAGCCTGCCGCTGTCACGCGCCAGCAGCATCTGGTCGATGGCGGCAGACCACACTTCGGGCGGTGCCGCCCAATCGCGGCCCTTGCGGTTGATAGAGCCCGCGTGCAAGTCGGGCAGCAGCTCGTCCAGCAGCTTGGCCTTGCGGGCCAACGTCTGGCGGTTTTTGGCCGGGGCAAACAGCGTGATGTACGCCATCACCCGTGCGCCAGCAGGCACGCTCCAGCGCACCAGCTGGGCAAATGCCTCGCGCATTTCGGCGTGGGAAAACAGCGCCTCAATCGACAGCTCAGCAGCACACATCGGGCAGCAGAAATCAGCCATGCATCCCCCTGACCCAGGTGAAAAGCACATGCCAAAACAGCGCGAAGCCGAGAAGCAACGCAATCCACACCAGCGCCACAATCCACGGCGACTCACGCCGATGAGTCGCAGGCAGTCGCAGCTTGAGCCGAACCACGCCAACAGGCACAATTTGATCGACCAGCACTTGATCTCCGCGCTTGATGCGCAGACGCTGGGCTTGCGGGCGATGCGGCCCGTCCAACTGAACAGGAGCACCGCCCCGGCGGGGCAGCTTGAACGCTGGATGAAGTTGGATTTTTGAACTGGACAGCGTGGTGGGGTCGGGTCGGGCCGCCGGGGCGGCTGCGGCGGTTTGGGTTGTATCACTCATCATTGCTCTCCTTGTTGCAGTTGTTAGGGCATTGGGGGCACGCGCTCGACAGTGCCGAGCGCTGCGGGTTGGTGTAGGACTTGGGGCGTTTTTGAAACTCAATGCAGTGCTGGCGGCCCAGCTCGCCAACAACCGGGCAAACCACCATCTCACCCAGGAAGTGGCCGCGAATGCGCTGCTCCATCTGCGCCACATCACCTGCGTACTTGTCTTTCAAGAGGGTGCTCACCACCGCCGGGCTCACGCCCAGCATCCGGGCCACCGCAGCTTGTGATTTGTTCTGGATCACTGCGGCGGTCAGGCACTCCTTGGCCTGCGCAGACAGCACCGTGCGCTCTTGCATCGCTACCGTGCTCATCGCTTGCCTCCGCGAGTAGTGGAGTGGCTGGACAGCATCGCCAGCGTGGGTGTGTCGATGCCGTGCTTGCTGCACTCTTCGCGCAGCGCCTTGATTTCGTTGTAGATTCGGCGGGCTACGCCATCTGTTTTTTGCACGAGCTTGGCAACTACCTCGGGCGACCACTTCAGGTCACGGGCATGGGTCTTGGTCATGCTGGCTGCGTCGGTTGCATCGCACGCAATCGCCTCGCGCCACACCAGCACCCGGTCGTGGAAGCGCTCGTGGTGGTGCAGCAGCTTGCCCTTCAGGCCTTGCTCTCCAATCAACAAGATCGGCACCGTGGTGTTGTCGTGGATCGTGCGAATGAAATCCATCGTGGACTTTTCGGCGATGTAGTCCACCTCGTCGATCACGAGGGGGCGGCCCAGCTGCTGCAAGCGGCTCACAATCGCCTCATACATCGCCGACACCGGCCACTTGGCCTTGGCTGGCACACCCAGCTCCTCGCACAGAAGCTGCGCCAGGGTCTTGGTCGTCTCAAACATCCGCACGCTGATGAACACCGCATGCTTG
>CALMOI010000068.1 GCA_937871735.1 uncultured Comamonadaceae bacterium | reverse complement strand
ATCCACGACGTGGGCGTTGGTCATGATCAGGCCGTCTGCCGACAAGATGAAGCCCGAAGCCACGCCGGTCGGCTGCTCTTCTTCAGGCTGCGGGCGCTGCTGGCGCGGTGCTTGGCGCGGCGCGTTGGGCACCGGCACACCGAAGAAGCGCCGAAACAGCTCTTGCATGTCGTCGTCAGCCGCGTTGCCATCGGCGCTGCTGACACGTGCTTTTTCCATCGTGCGGATGTTGACCACCGACGGGCCGACTTGCTCGACCAGTTCGGTGAAATCAGGCAAGCCACGCACCAAAGGCGCAGGGGCGCTGGCATTGGCTGCCGTAGCCGCCGGGGCAGCGCTGGCCGCTGCGGTGGTCGAGGTTGGCAACAGAGCCGCCACACTGGCGCCAGCCACCGCTAACACGCCCGCACCCACCCAAGTGCGCAGACGCGGGGATTCCAACTTTTGCATCAACTTCATTTGACCTTCCTTATTCCATCTCATCAGACCACTGCACGCTGTCAACGCGACACATCGGGGTTTACGGGCGACGTTCAAGCCCCTGCGCAAAAGCTTGCAGAGTCTGTGGCGGCACTTCGCCCACGACGGTCAACCACCATGCGCCACCGTTTTTATCCAGCCATTTGCGCGTCAACGTCTGGGTAGCGCCCAGTGCCATCAGGCCTTCTTGTGAGTGGCGCGTGCGGTCAAAAGTTTCGATAAACAATGAAACTGAAGCCAATCCATCTGAAAAAATCCACTGCAATGTGCTGTCGCCGCCCGACGGGGTTGCGCTGGTCTGGCGCTTGAGGCAACTCAGCGGCTTGAAGCCGGGCACAGGCACCTTCAACGCCCAGCCTTCGGCAGCGGCGGTGGTTTTGATCATCTCGGTTTTCTCGACCCGATAGCCTTCGGTGTGGTTCATTTGCTGGGCCAGTTGGCTCAGCTTGACCGGCGCATCAATTTGCAATTCAGAAAACGCTGATTGCTCCAGCACGCGGCCTTCGGCATCCAACGTTTGCAGCTTGATAGCGAGGCCGGTTTTTTGTTCGCTCCAGACGCGGTAGCCGTAACGCAGGGCATCGCGCGGGCGCAACTGCACCACGTCAGCCTCAAAGCCTGCGATGCGCTCACGACCGACCATGCGCACGCTGTAAAACTCCGGAATAGAGTTGTCGCCCGATTTCAACAAGCTGGACAACATGCCCGGAAACAGGCTGACCGAGTCGCGTTTTTCAGTACGCGCCAACTTGGATTCAGGCCAAAAGGTGACGACTTGGTCGTTATGGCGGTAGGTGAAACGCTGTGCGCCATTGAGGCTTTCGACGCGCTCCAGTTGCTGATCGCCATCGCACACATGCCAAATGCGAGCGCTAGACCACGCTCCGCCGCCCGCCGACACCACGAAGGTACCTTGGTAAGCCCGGCGGCGCGAGGCTTCGCTCCAGCGCATCAGCCAGTCGTCCAAACTGCGTTCGGCGCTGGGCGGTGTGACCGATGGAGCTTGGGACGCGATGGGCGCTGAACTGCTGCGGCCTACAGGTGGCGCTGTGGGCACTTGGGCCTGAGTCACCCCACTTGCCAGCGCTAACGAACACAGGAGCACAGAACTAAGAGGCCGTCGAAACGTCATGGTGGGCAGCCGCATCAGCGTGCGGCAGTTTCAAAAGTGGCGTTACGCAAAAAACCATTGGGGGTTTGGAGCACGGTGCCACCGCCAAACTGGCGGTGAGCAGCCATCAATTCATCCAAGCGCGCATCGCGCAGCATGACGGGGGTTGTTTGTGGCGCGGAGGCTTGCGTCCACGCGCCGGTGTCGGCGGGCTGGGCTATGCCCCACATTTGCCAACCCACTGCGGCCACAGCCACCACCGAGGCCAAACCGGCCACCATCTTCCAGCGGAAGACGCCGTCGTTGGCAGCAGGTTGGACGAAGGGCTGCTGCGGCAGCGCCACCACGGCAGGCGCGGCGGCCTGCGGCTGCAATGCGGCGGGCGCTTCGGCCTGCAAACGCGCGCTCAAACGGGTCACGAATGCGTTGTCGTGCCGACCCGCCGCCAAATCGCTGGAACGCAGCACATCGCCCACCAAGTGGTAGAGCTGCCAATCGGCCAGCGCTTCGTCGTCGTCTTGGGTCAGGGCGACGGCGGCGGCCCAGTCGTCGCCGCTCAACTCACCGTCCATCAGCGCCGAGATGCACTCGCGCGGGCTCAGTTGCTCATCAGTCTTCATGTCATCCCCTTCGCCTTGGTTCGGCTTGGCCACGGCTGTCATCACACTCACCACCGCTTGCCGCTTTGCTGGGCCAGCAAGGGCTTGATGCGGGTCGAGATAGCTTCGCGCGCCCGGAAAATTCGCGACCGCACGGTGCCGATGGGGCAAGCCATCAACTCGGCGATTTCTTCGTAGCTCAGCCCTTCGATTTCGCGCAAGGTCACCGCTTGGCGCAAGTCTTCGGGCAAAGCAGCCATCGCAGCGTTGACTGCCGTGGCGATCTCTTTCGCGGCCAACTCCGTTTCAGGTGTGGCCTCTGTGGTTGGTTCCTGACCACGGCGGGAAGTTTCATCTTCTTCGTCGTTTTGCGGCGCATCGCCCACGGTGGGGTTGCGCTTGAGGTCGAGCAGCGCTTTCTTGGCGGTGTTGACGGCAATGCGGTACAGCCAGGTGTAGAACTGCGCCTCGCCCCGGAATTGGTGCAGCGCCCGCCATGCGCGGATGAAGGTGTCTTGCGCGATGTCTTCCACCAAGTCCACATCGCGCACCATGCGGCCAATCAGGCGCTCAACGCGGCGCTGGTACTTGATCACCAACAGCTCAAACGCCCGTTGGTCTCCCGCAGCGGCGCGCTCGACCAGCGGCAAATCAGCATCGGGGCTCAGGGGCTGGCGGGGAATGGGGGTGGAGGTGTCGGTCATGGGCTAGCGGCGCTGTGCGGGGCACGGCCTACGGCGCGCGAATATACCGCACAGCGCAGCGCCTGCCAGCGCATCGGCGCACTGGCCGCACACAAACACAGCCAACGCGGTGGTTGAGCGGTGATGTGAAGGTCAGCGCCATCCAAGCACAGCAGCAAATAACGCTGGCTGGCGAGTTGCACGCGCAAGCGCACGGCTTGAGTTTGTGCCTGGGCGCTTGACCACCACCAGTCATGCCCATCCCACTGCAATTGCCCTTGGCGTGGCAGTGCCCGATAGGCGCGATAAGCGGCAATACCTGCCAGCAGCGGAGCCAGCATCAACACACGGGCACGCCATGAATCCCAGCCTAGACCAGCAGCGCTGACGGTGAGCAGCGCCGCACCACAACCCGCCAGCCACAGCGCCATGAACAGCACATCACACCAAGCACAACGCCCCACCGGATAAACCACCGAGGGGGCGTTGTGCATGATCGTGGCAACGATGTCAGATCAGATGCGCTTGAACACCAAACTGCCGTTGGTGCCGCCAAAACCGAAGTTGTTCTTCAGCGCCACATCAATCTTCATGTCCCGTGCAGTGTTGGCGCAATAGTCCAAATCGCACTCGGGGTCTTGGTTGAAGATGTTGATGGTTGGCGGGCTGACTTGGTTGTACAGCGCCAGCACGGTAAAGATGCTTTCAATGCCGCCCGCGCCGCCCAGCAAGTGGCCGGTCATGGACTTGGTTGAATTGACCACCGTCTTTTTAGCGTGATCGCCCAGCGCCGCTTTGATGGCGTTGGTTTCGTTCACATCGCCCAGCGGCGTGGAGGTGCCGTGTGCGTTCAGGTAGTCAATTTGATCGGCATTCATGCCCGCATTTTTCAGCGCACCGACCATAGCGCGGCGCGGGCCGTCCATGTTGGGCGCGGTCATGTGACCGGCATCAGCGCTCATGCCAAAACCAGACAGCTCGGCATAAATTTTCGCGCCACGGGCTTTGGCGTGCTCGTACTCTTCCAGCACCATCACG
>CALMOI010000067.1 GCA_937871735.1 uncultured Comamonadaceae bacterium | reverse complement strand
TTAGACGTATCGCCTTATTCCACCTCAAAAAACCGACCCTCAGGTCGGTTTTTTTATTTCTTCCTCTGCACCATCAAATTCCTCTTCGCATCCTCCGGGTAAGCAAAGGTCACCGCCCCATTCCTGACTTCGCCCATCACCAGCATGTTCTGGCTCATGGCTTCTTTGTCGTTGGGGCCGAAGGGGTGTTGGTAGGTGGCGATGACGCCGTAGTAAATGCGGCTGATGTTTTCTAGCGCGGCTTTGACGGCGGGGCCGCTTAGGTTGCCGTCGCGGATGCCGAACAGGGCGTAGAGCAGCAGATAGGTGCTGTCGTAGCCTTGGGCGGCGGCCATCGGCACGGCCAGGCGCTTGCCGTATTTGGTGGCGTAGGCGCTCAAAAAGGCGCGGCGGCGTTCGTTGCTGGGTTCGGCGATGAAGGTCTGCACCGTCAGCGCGCCTTCTGCCGCGTCTTTGGCCCCGTCGATAAAGAAGGGGAAGGACAGCGTCCACGCGCCCGCTTGCGGCACCTTCCAGTTCAGCGCCTTGCGGCCATTGGCGATGACGGCGCTTTCGGGGCCGACGGCGTAGCTCACCACCACGTTGGCCCCGGCGTCGCGGGCGGCTTTCAGCTCGTCGCGCAGGTCTTTGGTGCCGATGGCAAAGCGGCTGACGTAGACGGCTTTCAGGTTCTTGGCGGCCAGGGCGGCTTCGATGTCTTTCAGGCCCGCGTCGCCGTAGCCGGTGCTGTCGGCAAAGATGGCCACCTTCGTCCAGCCGCGCTTGACCAAGTCGTCCACCAAAAACGGCGCTTGAATGCCGTCGCTGGCCGAGGTGCGGAAGATGTAGCTCTCGGGCGCGGGGTAGCGCGTGGTCAGTGGCGTGCCGGTGGCGCAGGGAATGATGAGCGGCTGCTTGGCCCCTTGGAACACCTCCAGCGCCTTTTGCGCCACGCCCGTGTTGCAAAAGCCCAGGGTGGCGACCACGTCTTCGGTCACCAGGGTTTGCGCCAGCTTCAGGCCCACATCGGGCGCGCCCTGGTCGTCCTTGATGACCAGTTGCAGCGGGCGGCCCATGTAGCCGCCCACGGCGTTGATCTCGGCCACAGCCAGTTGGATGCCTTGCAGCATGGGCGTGCCAAAGTCCGACGAGTTGCCGGTGACCGGGGCGATGACGCCGATTTTGAGCGGCGTGCCAATCTGCGCCAGTGCCTGGGCCGGTGCAGCCAGCGCCGCTGCCGCGCCCCACAGCCACTGCCGTCGGCGCAAAGCCAAGTGATGCAAATCGGGGGCGATGGGGTGGGGGGTGGCAGCGGGCATGGCTTACTCCAGTTCGAGCAACAGGTCTTTGGCGTTGATCGCTTCGCCGGGGCGCACATGCAGGGCGCGCACGGTGGCGTCGCGGTCGGCGGTCAGCACAGTTTCCATCTTCATGGCTTCCATCGACAGCAAAGGGTCACCTTTTTTGACCTGTTGGCCCATTTGTACCGCCAGCGTCACCACCATGCCGGGCATGGGCGCGCCGACGTGGCGCGGGTTGCCTTCTTCGGCCTTGGGGCGGGCGCGGCCCGTGGCGGCCAGCCCGGCCTTGGGCACGCGCACGGTGCGCGGCTGGCCGTTGAGTTCAAAAAAGACCTTGATCTTGCCCTCTTCGTCCACCGCATCGGAGCGGCCCGTTTGCCGCACCACCAGGGTTTTGCCCTTGTCGATGTCGATGGCGATTTCTTCGCGATCCCGCAGGCCGTAGAAGAAGGGCGAGGTGGGCAGCAGCGACACGTCGCTGAACTCATTGCGGTGCGCGGCGTAGTCCTTGAACACTTTGGGGTACATCAGGTACGAGGCCAAGTCGGCATCGCTGATGGGGCGGCCTGTGGCGGCGGCGGCTTCGGCGCGTTTGGCTTCCAAGTCCACCGGCGGCAGGTGCGCGCCCACCCGGCCCTGCATGGGCTCGGCCCCGCGCAGCACCTTGCGCTCCAGCTCTTTGGGGAAGCCGTCCGGCGGGAAGCCCAGCTCGCCCTTGAACAGCGAAATCACCGATTCGGGGAAGGCGACTTCGCGTGCCGGGTTGCTCACGTCCTGCGGTTTCAGGTCGTTGGCGACCATGAATAGCGCCATGTCGCCCACCACCTTGGAAGTCGGCGTGACCTTGACGATGTCGCCAAACAGCAGGTTGACCTGGGCATAGGCCTCGGCCACCTCGGGCCAGCGCGGCTCCAGCCCCAT
>CALMOI010000066.1 GCA_937871735.1 uncultured Comamonadaceae bacterium | reverse complement strand
ACATTGAACAGCCCAATCAGCGCCAGCGCGTAGCTGGCCACTTGCGGCGACAGGCCGTGATCGCGCAAATAGCTCGGCATGTGAACGCCGATGAACACCACCTGAAAGCCGCACACGAAATAACCCGCCATCAGCAACTGAAAGCTCGGGTACTTGAACGCCTCGGCCAGCGCTTGCAAGATGGTTTGCTCGCGCTGCGCCATATGGCTCACCAAACCCGGCTCGCGCAGCCCCCAAGCCAGCGGCACCATCAGCAGTGCCGCCGCGCCCAGCGCCACCAGCGCTTGCTGCCAGCCCAAGCTGCCAATCAAAAACCCCTCGGTAGGTACCATCAAAAATTGGCCGAATGAACCCGCCGCTGCCGCAATGCCCATCGCCCAAGAGCGCCGGTCTGCGGGCACATTGCGGCCAATCACTCCGTAAATCACCGCGTAGGTCGTGCCCGCTTGCGCCATGCCGATCAGCCCGCCCGCTGTGATAGAAAACAGCAGCGGCGTTGGGCTGTACGCCATGCCCGCCAAACCCAGCGCGTACAGCAGCGCGCCGCCTGAAATCACCTTGAACGCGCCAAAGCGGTCGGCCAGCATCCCGGCAAAAATCCCGCTGAAGCCCCAAACCAAGTTTTGCATCGCAATGGCGAAGGCAAAGGTTTGGCGCGTCCAGCCTTGCGCTTGGGTGACGGGTTGCAGCCACAAGCCGAAGCCGTGGCGTATGCCCATGCTCAGCGTGACGATGGCCGCGCCGCAGACCAACACCTGGGTGATGGACAAAGCGCGTGGCGTGGAGGGTGAAGTAGGTTGTGACATGCCGCAAACTGTAGCCAATTTGCACCATCTTTGCTGTCGCCACGGTCGTGGCAGGGCTGCTGCAAAAGACTGGCAATTTATACAGCGACTGCAAAACTCACCACTACAATCCGCCGCATGTCCACCAAACCTGCCACCTCAGCGCCTGCCGACTATTCCGAAGGCTCGATCCGCGTGCTCAAAGGGCTGGAGCCTGTCAAACAGCGCCCCGGCATGTACACCCGCACCGACAACCCCTTGCACATCTTGCAAGAAGTGTTGGACAACGCCGCCGACGAAGCCTTGGCCGGTCATGGCAAAAAAATTCGCGTCACGCTGCACGAAGACGGCTCCGTCAGCATCGAAGACGATGGCCGGGGCATTCCCTTTGGCCTGCACCCGGAAGAAAAAGCGCCCGTGATCGAACTGGTGTTCACTCGCTTGCACGCGGGCGGCAAGTTCGACAAAGGCAAGGGCGGCGCTTACAGCTTCTCGGGCGGCCTGCACGGCGTGGGCGTGTCGGTGACCAATGCGCTCAGTTTGCGCTTGGAAGTCACCAGCTACCGCGAAGCCCAAGTGGCGCGGCTGGTGTTCTCCGGCGGCGACGTGATGGAGCCGCTCACCCTGCGCCCCGCCCAAGCAGGCGAGCGCCGCACCGGCACCGCCGTGCGCGTGTGGCCCGACCCGCGTTACTTTGAAAGCGCCACGTTGCCCTTGGGCGAGCTCACGCACTTGCTGCGCAGCAAAGCGGTGCTGATGCCCGGCGTGAGCGTCACCCTCACCACCGACAAAACCAAAGACACGCAAACCTGGCTCTACAAAGCCGGTCTGCGCGACTACTTGCAGCAAACCCTGCACAGCGACACCGTGATCCCGCTGTTTGACGGACAAGGCTTTGCCGACAGCCAGCACGACAGCTTTGCCGAAGGCGAGGGCGCAAGCTGGGCGCTGGCCTTCACCGAAGACGGGGCCACGGTGCGCGAAAGCTACGTCAACCTGATCCCCACCAGCGCAGGCGGCACGCACGAACTGGGCTTGCGCGATGGCGTGTTCAACGCG
>CALMOI010000065.1 GCA_937871735.1 uncultured Comamonadaceae bacterium | reverse complement strand
TGCCGACAATGCCGGTGCGCAGCAACAGCGCCAACAACTCCACATCACTGAGCGCAGCGGGGCCACGGGCCAGCAGTTTTTCACGCGGCTGAGCGTCAGCGGGAAGGTCTTTGAGCGCCATAAAAAAGCCCCGTCAGGGCAGGTTTCTACAATCGAGGCAGTTTAGCTAGACTTTCAATCGGGATTTTCATGGCCACTGTTCAACCGGGTTCTTTCCTCACGCTGCATTACCGCTTGGCCGGGCCTGCGGGCGACATCATCAACACCTTCGAGGGCAAGCCCGCCACGCTGTCGCTGGGCACGGGCGAGTTGTCGCCCGCTGTGGAGCAGCGCCTGCTGGGCTTGGAAGAAGGCGTGCGCGCCACGTTCGACCTGGCTCCCGGCGAGGCTTTCGGCCAGCGCAACCCCGACATGGTGCAGCGCGTGGCGCGCAAGCTCTTGAACGAGCTGGGCGACCCACTGGAACAGTACGCCGTGGGCGAAGTGGTGGAATTTCCCACACCCGACGGCCAAGGCCGCTACGCCGGAGCCGTGCAGCAAGTGCTGGACGACGGCGCGGTGGTGTTCGACTTCAACCACCCATTGGCCAGCCAGCCGGTGACGTTTGAAGTGCTGGTGATCGGGGTGCTGTGATGACCATGACCGTCGGCGGCGAAATCATCTTGGCTGAACCGCGCGGGTTTTGCGCGGGCGTGGATCGGGCCATCGAAATCGTGGAACGTGCAATCTCCAAGTTTGGCCGCCCGATCTACGTGCGCCACGAGATCGTGCACAACACCTACGTGGTGAACGACCTCAAGTCCAAAGGCGCAATCTTCATCGAAGACTTGAACGATGTGCCACCGGGCGCGACGCTGGTGTTCAGCGCGCACGGCGTGCCCAAGTCGGTAGAGCGCGAGGCCGAGCGGCGCGGGTTTCGGGTGTTTGATGCGACTTGCCCGCTGGTCACCAAGGTGCATGTTGAAGTCGCCAAGCTGGCCAAAGAAGGCTACGAATTCATCATGATCGGCCACAAAGGCCACCCTGAAGTGGAAGGCACGATGGGCCAGCTCGACAGCGGTATTCACTTGGTTGAAGACGTGGAAGATGTGGCGCACATTCAACCCACGCAAAGCTCCAAGCTGGCCGTGGTCACGCAAACCACCCTGAGCGTGGACGATGCCGCCGACATTGCCGCCGCCGTGAAAGCGCGTTTCCCGCTGGTGCGCGAACCCAAACAGCAAGACATTTGCTACGCCACGCAAAACCGCCAAGACGCGGTCAAGCTGCTGAGCGGGCAGGTGGACATCGTGATCGTGGTCGGCAGCCCGACCAGCTCCAACAGCAACCGCCTGCGCGAAGTGGCCCGCAAACTGGGCACCGACGCTTACATGGTGGACAACGCCGACGAGCTGCAAGCCGCTTGGTTCGACGGCAAGCTGCGCGTGGGCCTGACGGCAGGCGCGTCGGCCCCTGACATCTTGGTGCAGCAGGTGATGGAACGCATCAAGTCGCTGGGCGCGATTGCCGTGCGCAAAATGGACGGCATCGAAGAAACCATCAAATTCCCGCTGCCCAAGGGCTTGCGCTCTGATGACCCGCTCGCCGCCCAGCTCGATCACTTGCACTGATTTTTATCCCCTTAACTTTTGAAATCGCACGATGCTCGACATCCTCTCGTTACGTAAAGACCTGGACGCGGTGGTTGCCCGTCTGGAAAAGCGCAAATCGCCCCAGCCCTATCTGGATGTGGCCGCCTTCTCCGCGCTGGAAACCGAACGCAAAACCCTGCAAACCCGCACCGAAGAGCTGCAAGCCCAGCG
>CALMOI010000064.1 GCA_937871735.1 uncultured Comamonadaceae bacterium | reverse complement strand
ACCCAGGTCACGGGCGCGCAGGCCACCGTGGCCGCCGCGCAAGCCACCGTGGCCCGCATCGAGGTGGACATGGCCGACAGCGTGCTCAAAGCCCCGCGCGCAGGCCGGGTGCAGTACCGCGTGGCCCAGCCGGGCGAGGTGCTGGGCGCGGGCGGCAAGGTGCTCAACTTGGTGGACGTGACCGAGGTCTACATCAGCTTCTTCCTGCCCGAAACCGTGGCGGGCAAGGTCGCCATCGGCAGCGAGGTGCGCATCGTGCTGGACGCCGCGCCGCAGTTCGTGATTCCGGCGCAGGTGTCGTTTGTCGCCAGCACCGCGCAGTTCACGCCCAAGACGGTCGAAACCGCCAGCGAGCGGCAAAAGCTGATGTTCCGCGTCAAAGCGCAGATCGCCCCTGAGCTGCTCAAGCGTTACCAGCAGCAGGTCAAGACCGGCTTGCCCGGCGTAGCCTGGGTCAAACTCGACGCGCAAACGCCCTGGCCTGCGGCACTGGCGCAAGTCGTCCAGGTGCAGCCATGACCGCCAGCGCCACCGCGCCGGTGGCCCGCGTCGGCGCGGTCAGCCTGCGCTACGGCAGCACGCTGGCGCTGGATGCGGTGACGCTGGACGTGCCCGCAGGCCGCATGGTCGGCCTGATTGGGCCTGACGGCGTGGGCAAATCCAGCCTGCTGGCGCTGCTGGCGGGGGCGCGGGCGCTGCAAGACGGCAGCGTGCAGGTGCTGGGCGGCGATATGCGCGCCGTGGCGCACCGCGAACAGGTCTGCCCGCGCATTGCCTACATGCCGCAGGGGCTGGGGCGCAACCTCTACCCCACGCTGTCGGTCGAAGAGAACCTGCAATTTTTTGCCCGCCTGTTCGGCCACGACGGCACGCAGCGCCGCCAGCGCATCGACGACCTGACGCGCAGCACCGGCCTGCACCCGTTTTTAGATCGGCCTGCGGGCAAGCTCTCGGGCGGCATGAAGCAAAAGCTGGGGCTGTGCTGCGCGCTGATCCACGACCCGGATTTGCTGATCTTGGACGAGCCCACCACGGGTGTCGATCCGCTGGCGCGCGCCCAGTTTTGGGACTTGATCGCCCGCATCCGCCGCCAGCGCCCCGGCATGAGCGTGCTGGTGGCCACCGCCTACATGGACGAGGCGCAGCGTTTTGACTGGCTGGTGGCGATGGACGAGGGCCGCATCCTGGCCACCGGCACGCCCGCCGAGCTGCTGGCGCGCACCGGCTGCCCGGCGCTGGAGTCGGCCTTCATCGCCCTGCTGCCCGAGGCCAAACGGCGCGAGCACCGCCCGGTGGTCATCCCGCCGCTGGTGGTTCACGAGGCCGAGGGCTACGCCATCGAAGCCCAGAACTTGACCATGCGCTTTGGTGACTTTGTGGCGGTCAATGGCGTGAGCTTCCAGATCCGGCGCGGCGAAATTTTTGGCTTTTTGGGCTCCAACGGCTGCGGCAAGTCCACCACCATGAAGATGCTCACCGGCCTGCTGCCCGCCACCGAGGGCACGGCGCGGCTGCTGGGCCAGCCTGTGGATTCGGGCAACTTGGACACGCGGCGGCGGGTGGGCTACATGTCGCAGGCGTTTTCGCTGTACGGCGAGCTGACGGTGCGGCAAAACTTGGTGCTGCACGCCCAACTGTTCCATGTGTCCGATGCCGAGGTGCCGCAGCGCGTGGCGCAAATGGTGCAGCGCTTTAGTCTGGCCGATGTGCTGGACGCCCTGCCCGAGCGCCTGCCGCTGGGCATGCGCCAACGGCTGTCGCTGGCGGTGGCGATGGTGCATCAGCCCGAGCTACTGATCTTGGACGAGCCGACCTCGGGCGTCGATCCGATTGCCCGCGACAACTTCTGGAACCTGATGGTGGAGCTGGCCCGGCGCGACCGGGTGACCATCTTCATCTCCACCCACTTCATGAACGAGGCCGAGCGCTGCGACCGCATCTCCATGATGCACGCCGGGCGCGTGCTCGACAGCGACATCCCCGCCGCCCTGGTCGCCAAGCGCGGCGCGGCCACGCTGGAAGACGCCTTCATCAGCTATCTGGTCGAAGCGGGCGGGCAAGAAGCTGCTCCCGCCGAAGCCACAGCGCCCGCTGCACCAAGCGCCCAACCCACCGCCACCAGCGCCGCACCCGCCCGGCCCAGTTGGGCCTTGCGCTTGCGCCACAGCCTGGGCCGCATCTACAGCTACCTGTGGCGCGAGACGCTGGAGCTGCGCCGCGACCCGGTGCGCGCCACGATGGCGCTGGCCGGTTCGCTGGTGCTGATGCTGGTGATGGGCTACGGCATCACGATGGATGTGGAGCATCTGCGCTACGCCGTGCTGGATCGCGACCAAAGCCCGCTGAGCCGCGACTACGCGCTCAACTTGGCGGGCTCGCACTACTTCAGCCAGCGGCCCGAGCTGCACAACGACGCCGACATGGACACCCGCATGCGCAGCGGCGAACTGACGCTGGTGGTCGAGATTCCGCCCGACTTTGAGCGCGACGTGCTGCACGGGCGGCCCACCAGCGTGGCCGCCTGGATCGACGGGGCCATGCCCCAGCGTGCCGAAACCGTGCGCGGCTACGTGCAGGGCATGCACCTGCTGTGGTTGCAGCAGCAAATCCGCCAGCGCACCGGGCAGACGCCGCGCTCTGCCGCCAGCATTGAGGCCCGCTATCGCTACAACCCCGAGGTGCGCAGCCTGCCAGCCATCGTCCCGGCGGTGATGCCCATGCTGCTGCTCATGCTGCCCGCCATGCTGACGGCGCTGGCCGTGGTGCGCGAAAAAGAGCTGGGCTCCATCATCAACCTCTACGTCACGCCCATCACCCGCACCGAGTTTTTGCTGGGCAAGCAACTGCCGTACATCGCGCTGGCCATGCTCAACTTTGGGCTGATGTGCGTGCTGGCGGTCACGCTGTTTGGCGTGCCCATCACCGGCAGCTTTGCCACGCTGACGGCGGCCACGCTGGTCTATGTGACCTGCTCCACCGGCATGGGCCTGCTGGCCTCGGCGCTGACGCGCAGCCAGATTGCGGCGCTGTTTTTCACGCTGATTGGCACGCTGATTCCGTCGGTGCAGTTTGCCGGGCTCATCAACCCGGTGTCGTCGCTGGAAGGGGTGGGCCGCTGGATGGGCGAGGTCTACCCGGCCAGCACCATGTTTGTCATCAGCCGGGGCGTGTTCAGCAAGGGGCTGGGCTGGGCCGAGTTGCGCGGGCAGTTGGTGCCGCTGCTGCTGGCGGTGCCGGTCATCGTCGGGGCGGCGGTGCTGCTGCTCAAGAAACAGGAGCGTTGAGATGCTCAGACACCTTGCCAACATCTACCGCTTGGGCGTCAAAGAACTGTGGAGCCTGTGGCGCGACCCGATGATGCTGGCCCTGATCGGCTACATCTTCACCGTCGGCATCTACACCGCTGCCACGGCCATGCCCGAGAACCTGCACAAAGCGCCGATAGCCATCGTTGATGAAGACGGCTCGGCCCTGTCGCAGCGGTTGATCGATGCGTTTTACCCGCCGCACTTCAGCCTGCCCGAGCGCGTCAGCCCGGCCCAAGCCGATGCCGGGCTGGACGCCGGGCGCTACACCTTTGTGCTGGACATTCCGCCCCACTTTCAGCGCGACGTGCTGGCCGGGCGCTCGCCCGCCTTGCAGCTCAACATCGACGCCACGCGCATGAGCCAAGCTTTTTCGGGCAACGTGGCCGTGCAGCAAATGCTGACTGACGAGGTCAACACCTTTGTGCAGCGCCACGCAGGCACGGCGGCGCTGCCGGTGGGCCTGGAGCTGCGCGCTCGCTTCAACCCTGGGCTAGAGCCGCGCTGGTTTGGCGCGCTGATGCAACTGATTAACGACGTGACCATGCTGTCCATGATCCTGACCGGCGCGGCCCTGATCCGCGAGCGCGAACACGGCACCGTGGAGCATTTGCTGGTGATGCCCGTCACCCCCACCGAGATCATGCTGGCCAAAGTTTGGTCGATGGCGCTGGTGGTGCTGGTGGCGACGGCGGCGGCGCTGTATCTGGTGATTCAGCAGGCGCTGGGGGTGCCGGTGCAGGGCTCGGTGGCGCTGTTTTTGGCCGGGGCGGCGCTGCACTTGTTTGCCACCACCTCGCTGGGCATCTTCATGGCGACGGTGGCGCGCTCCATGCCGCAGTTTGGGCTGCTGCTCATCATCACGCTGATCCCGCTCATCATGCTGTCGGGCGGCATGACCCCGCGCGAAAGCATGCCGCAACGGGTGCAAGACCTGATGCAAATCGCCCCGACCACCCACTTCACCGAACTGGGCCAAGCCATCTTGTACCGGGGCGCAGGGCTGGACTTGGTCTGGCCATCCTTTGTGGCGCTGGCCGCTATCGGGACGGTGCTTTTTGCCCTATCGTTGCTGCGTTTTCGCAAGACGATAGGCCAGATGGCTTGATCCACCCCACCCACATGACCCCCATCCTCACCCCTTTGCGCCTAGGCGCGCCCGTCGCCACAGCGGCCCTGTTGTGGCACAGCACCGCCCTGGCCAACCCCACCGACGCCGCGCCCTGCCGCAGCCTGCCCGACCCAGCGCAGCGGCTGGCCTGTTACGACCGGGTGTTTGACCACCCCCAAGCCGCCGCCGCGCCCGTGGTGCTGCCAGCCGCTGCGCCGCCTGCCAGCGCGCCAACGCCGTTGGCAAATGCCGCACCCGACCCCGCCCCCGAAAGCGCCCAGGCCGCCAACATGCTGTCGCGCTTTTGGGAGCTGGATCGGGCCGACAAGCG
This sequence comes from uncultured Comamonadaceae bacterium, assembly GCA_937871735.1. GTDB lineage: Bacteria > Pseudomonadota > Gammaproteobacteria > Burkholderiales > Burkholderiaceae_C > CALMOI01. The sequence continues at coordinate 3,985 of CALMOI010000064.1, read as the reverse complement.
CGGCACCTTCTTCCTCAAAACCTACCAGCCCAACTTTGTGCTGCCGCTGCACAGCACCAGCAGCATCAACAACGCGCCCGCCAGCCCCACGCACCCGTCCACCAGCACCGCCAACTACCGCCCAACCGAGGCCAAGTTCCAGCTCTCGCTGCGCGCCAAAATTTGGGAAGACGCGCTGCTGCCGGGGGCCGATCTGTGGGGCGCGTACACCCAGCGCTCGTTTTGGCAGTTGTGGAACGAACCGGCCTCGTCCCCGTTTCGCAGCACCGACTACCAGCCCGAGCTGATCTACGTCATCCCCGTGCCGCGCGAGCTGGACAAGCTGCCCGGCGGCTGGCACTGGCGCATGTTGCAACTGGGCTGGGGCCACCAGTCCAACGGCCAAAGCGACCCGCAGTCGCGCAGCTGGAACTTTGCCCAGACCACCCTGGGCGTGGAGCGCGGCGAGCTGTCGGTGCGCCTGCGCGTCAACCGCCGCACCAGCGAACGCGGCGTGGACGACAACCCGCACCTGACCGACTACATCGGCAAAGCGGAGTTAAGCGCCTCTTGGGCACCGGGTCTGTCGATTGCCACGCTGACGCACCGCAACACCCTCAAGCTGTCGGGGCGCGGCTCCACCCAGTTGGACTGGAGCTACCCGGTAGACAGCAACCATCCGCAGGGTTTGCGCTGGTACGTGCAGTTCTTCAGCGGCTACGGCGAAACGCTGCTGGACTACAACCACCGGCAAAACAGCATGGGCTTGGGGGTGTCGTTGTTTCAATATTAAGGCGGGCTGGGTGACCCCGGTCACAGACGACTGCTGCCCTTTGCGCGCCCAATGGCCTCATCAACCATTTTGAAAGGCGTTCCCCATGAAACACAACGTTGGCGGCATAGACCGCGTTTTGCGCATCGTCGTCGGGCTGGTGCTGATCGGCTTGGCCGCCACGGGCACGGTCAGTTGGTGGGGCTGGCTGGGCGTGGTGCCGCTGGTCACGGGCGCACTGGGTTGGTGCCCGCCTTATGCACTGTTGGGCTTCAACACCTGCGCGATGAAGAAGTAAGCGCCCTCAATGCCAGCGCGGGGCGGCCCTGCTGGTTGCAAAGCGCGACAGCGGGAACTCCAGCATTTCCAGCTGCGCCGTCATGGTCATCAGCGCCCGCTGCACTTGGCCGGGGTCGCGCGCATCCATTGCCAGCACGGGCAACGAGAGTGAGCCTCGGTGCTGGAGATGCGCGTGGTACATGTCCAGCGACGCATGCGGGGCCATGTCGGTGTGAGTCACCGCCACCACCACCGGCAGCGGGCGGCTGGAGGCGAGTTGCTCCACCGCGCACAACTGTGATTCCAAATCCCCCAGCGGATCGGCGCTGCTGTGGTTGATCATCACGATCACGCCGTGCGCTTGCTTGAGCAAAATCTCCCACATGAAATCAAAGCGCTCTTGGCCGGGCGTGCCCAGCAGGCGCAGCTTGTCGGTGCCCGCCAGTTGCAGGCAACCCATGTCCATCGCCACCGTGGTGGTGCTTTTGAGCAGCCGGGTCTGACAGGTGGCGCGGTGGTCGGTGTCCAGCGTCTGCATGTCAGAGATGGTGCGAATGGCCTCGGTTTTACCCGCGCCCACTGGGCCCATGAACAAGATACTGATTGGCATTTGGATCTCCCTTCATCAAAAAAACAGTGCGAACCACCTGTTGTAGGTAGATGCTATGAAGGCAGCATGAAATATGCCGATCTACTCAACCAGAGAGTGATTTAACGCACTTTGATGTCGAGGACGGTAGGTAGCGAGCAAGGCTGTGGTATTTTTCGGGACCTCACTTTGACCTCTCGCGATGCAACTCACCGAGTCCCAGGTTCTGGCGCTGGCCCCTGACAGCGGTTCTGCCAACAACGGCAAAAAACTGGCCAACGCCAAGCACTGGCCTTTGCTCGGCAAAAGCGGTCGGGCCCTGTGGGGCGAGTGCCAAGGCAGCGGCAGCAAGCCTTATCAAGTGCGGGTTGATGCGGCCGACTTTGCCAGCAAGTGCTCGTGCCCCAGCTTCAAATTTCCGTGCAAACACGCGCTCGGCTTGCTGATGCTGACGGCGCAGCAGCCCCAATTGCTGGTCGATGCGACCGAGCCCGAATGGGTCAGCAACTGGCTGGACAAGCGCAGCGAAACCGCCGAGCACAAACAAGCCCGCGCCGAAGCCAAAGCCGCCGCCCCCGTCGATGAAGCCGCGCAGCGCAAGCGCGCCCAAAAGCGCGACACCCGCGTGCAAGACGGCCTGAGCGCCTTCGACATCTGGCTGCAAGACTTGGTGCGCAACGGTCTGGCCCGCCTGCCCGGCGAAGGCTCTGCGGTGTGGGAACAGCAAGCCGCCCGGCTGGTGGATGCGCAAGTCAGTGGCTTGGCCGCCCGCGTGCGCGCCTTGGCCGACGTGCCCGGCAGCACGCCCGACTGGCCCGAGCAACTGCTGGCCGAAATGGGCCTGTGGTCGCTGGCCGTGCGCGGCAACGAACGCATCGAACAACTGCCGCCGCCGCTGCAAGCCACGCTGCGCCAGTACCTGGGCTACGCCGTGCGCGCAGACGACGTGCTGGCCAACGGCGAGGCTGTGCGCGACCGCTGGCACATCATCGGGCAAAGCCGCGATGACGACGAGCGTGTGCGCGTCTTGCGCAGTTGGCTGATGGGCGAGCGCACAGGCCGCCCGGCGCTGCTGCTGCAATTTGCCGTCGGCCCGCAAACCTTTGAAGCCGCGCCCGTGCCCGGCACCGCTTTCGAGGCTGATCTGGCGTTTTGGCCCGGCGCGTACCCGCAACGCGCCGCCATCAAAGGCAGCATCAGCGCCGCGCCGCCGCCGGAGCAATTTGCGGGCACGCCGCTCAACATGCCCGGCCTGCTCGCGGCCTGGGCAGCAGCGCTGGCCTTGAACCCTTGGCTGGACAAACTGCCGGTGGTGCTGCAAGCCGTCACGCCGCTGCGCCGTGCGGGCGAAGCCCAAACCGAAGCCGCCGCGACGTGGTGGGCTGTAGATGCCGACGGCCACGCGCTGCCCTTGGCGGGCCAGAACCACTGGCTGTGGATGAGCCTCTCGGGCGGGCAACCGCTGGACGTGGCCGCCGAGTGGGACGGCCACACACTGCGCCCGCTGGGCCTGTTCCACCAAGGCCGCTACCAAGCGCTGACCACGTCTTAATCCGCACGCCCTCCACCGCTCACCGCTTCATGCAAGACCTCACCCGCCTCGCCTTGGTCGGCACCGCCAACGTGCCCACCGATGTGGCCGCCAGCGCCGCCGTGGCCGCGCTGCTGCCCGACGCATCTGCCGCCGCCACCACGCCCATCAACCGCGAACAGCGCCTGCTGTGGCAAGCCGGTAGCGAAGCGCTGTACCGCAGCGCGGGCCGCTTGCCCGAACGCCTGCCGCTGCCCCCACCCGCCGCGCCCGAAACCTGGGCCGAACTGCCCGCCGCGCTGCGCCGCTGGCTCTCGCTGAGTCGGCTGCTGGAGCTGGAAGCCATCGCCCCATGGATGGTCGAACGCCTGCGCGCCCACCGCCGCCGCCTGCCCGCCGAACTGCTGCCCACCGTGCTGGCCGAGCCGCGCACCCGCGCCATCTGGTGGCCGGTGCTGGGGGAGAGAGGCCGCTGGCTGGCCGCGCAACACCCCGATTGGCAAGCCGCGCTGCGCAAACTCGCCAACCCGGATCAAGCGCTGGACGATGCCGCCGAGCGCCAACGCATCTTTGACGAAGCCAGCCTGCCCGACCGCTGCGCCGCCCTGACGCGCCAGCGCCACATCGACCCCGCGCTGGCCCGCCAGTGGCTGGCCGCCGCCCTGCCCGCAGAAAAAGCCGAACCACGTCTGGCGCTGGTGCAAACCTTGACCCACCAGTTAAGCGCCGACGACGAGCCACTGCTGGAGAGTCTGCTGGCCGACCGCAGCCAAGCCGTGCGACAGCCCCACGCCCAGGGCCGCCAAGGCCTGCAGCTTGGCCAGGGTTTCGTTGA
>CALMOI010000063.1 GCA_937871735.1 uncultured Comamonadaceae bacterium | reverse complement strand
TCAGCCCTTCGATGCCGACCGGGCCACGGGCGTGGAATTTGTCGGTGCTGATGCCGATCTCGGCACCCAGGCCGTATTCAAAGCCATCGGCAAAGCGGGTGCTGGCGTTGACCATGACGCTGGACGAGTCCACCTCGCGCAAAAACTGCTGCGCGTGCATGTGGTCGCGGGTCAGGATGGCGTCGGTGTGGTGGCTGCTGTAGTGGTTGATGTGGGCAATAGCCTCGTCCACGCCCGCCACCACTTTGATGCTGATGATGGGCGCGAGGTACTCCTCAAACCAATCTTGCTCGGTGGCGGCTTTGAGCAGCGCGCCCGGCACCACGGTCGCCAAAATGCGCAGCGCCTCGGGGCAAGCGCGCATTTCCACGCCTTTGGCCGCGTACACGGCACCGATGCGCGGCAAAAAGTCACCTGCCACGCCAGCGGCGACCAGCAAACTCTCGCTGGCGTTGCAGGGGCTGTACTTTTGCGTTTTGGCGTTGTCGGCCACTTTGACGGCCATTTCGATATCGCAGGGGTCATCGACGTAGGTGTGGCAATTGCCGTCCAGGTGCTTGATGACCGGCACCTTGGCGTCGCGGCTGATGCGCTCAATCAAGCCCTTGCCGCCGCGCGGGATGATGACGTCCACGTACTGCGGCATAGCGATCAGGTGGCCCACGGCCTCGCGGTCGGTGGTCTGGATCAGTTGCACGGCGTCGGCGGGCAGGCCGGATTCGACCAGCGCTTGCTGCACCAATTTCGCCAGCGCCTTGTTGGATTCGATGGCTTCCGAGCCGCCGCGCAGCACGCAGGCGTTGCCACTCTTGATCGACAGGCTGGCCGCTTCGATGGTCACGTTGGGGCGGCTTTCAAAGATCATGCCGAACACGCCAATCGGCACGCGCATCTGACCGACGCGGATGCCGCTGGGTTGCTGCTTCATGCCGACGATTTCGCCGATCACGTCGGGCATGGCGGCCAGTTGCTCGCAGCCTTCGGCGCAGGTTTCCAGCACCTTGGGGCTGAGCTTGAGCCGATCGACCATCGGTGCGGACAGCCCGGCGGCGATGGCGCGATCCAGGTCGCGGGCGTTGTCGATTTGCAGCGCGTCCACGTTGGCGCGCAGCAGCGCCGCCAGCTTTTTGAGGGCCGCGTTCTTGACGGCAGCGGGCGCTTTGGCCATCAGCGCAGAAGCGGTCTTGGCTTGCAGACCCACGGTCTGCATGTATTCGGCGATGTTCAGGGCGTTCATAGGGCTATTCTCAGTCAGATTCATGACAGACGGCTGGGCGCACGCGCGGGGCCGGGTCGGGTGGCGGCGGCTGGGGCCATGCACTCGCGGCACAGCATCAGCGCCAACTGGTGCAGCGCTTGCCAGCCGCTGGCAGGCCAATCGGGTTGTTTCAGACCTTTCACAATGCCGTCCACCTTGTGCGCGGCTTGCAGCAGCGCGGCCAGTGCGGCATCGGTCAAGCGGGGCAGCACGCGCTCAAACTGGCGCTCTTTGTTGCCCCAGATGCGTTGCTCGCGCAGCGCCATCGGCAGCGGGCGACCGGCGTTGATGGCATCTTTCACGCGCTTCAGGGCGCGGATGTCTTCGGCCAAGGTGTAGTGAACCAGCACTTCGGCCTCGCCCTCAGCTTGCAAGCCGTCGAGCATACGCTGCACGCGCACAAGCTGGCCGCCCAACACCGCATCTGAGAGCTTGAACACGTCGTAGCGCGCCACGTTCAGCACCGCGCTTTCGATGTGCTCTTGGCTCAATTCCCCGGCGGGGTAGAGCAGCGCGAGTTTTTGGATTTCTTGGTGCGCCGCCAACAAGTTGCCTTCCACCCGATCCGCAAAAAACTGCAACGCACGTTGCCCCGCTTCGCCCGCTGCGACGCGCTGGCCTTGGGTGGCCAGCCGTTGGGCAATCCACTGCGGCAGCGCGGCGCGTTCGATGGGTTCGACTTGCAGGCTCACGCCGTTGTTGTCGAGCGCCATGAACCACGCGCCGGTTTTGGTGGCTTTGTCCAGCCGGGGCAAGATGAACAGCAGCAGCGTGCTGTCGTTGCCTTGGGCGCTTTCGGCCAGTTGCTGAATAGCGACGCTACCCTCTTTGCCCGGCTTGCCGGACGGGATGCGCACTTCCACAATCTGCTTGTCGGCAAACAGGCTCAGTGAACCGCCTGCGGCCAGCACCTCGCTCCAGTCAAAGTGCGCGCCCGCCACGGTGTAGCTGGTGCGCTCGGTGTAACCCTGAGCGCGGGCCGTGGCGCGAATGGCATCAGCGGCCTCTTGCGCCAGCAGCGGCTCGTCACCGTGCAGCACATACAGTGAACGCAGCCCTTTGCCCAAGTGGGTGCTGAGTTGGGCGGGGTTGAGCTGCATGAGAAAACCAAAGTGAGGTGAATAGAAATGAAGCGGCGCGCTTAAAGCTGACGCACCGCCGCCAAGCGCCGCAACACCTGCTGCACCAAATCGGTTTGCATGCTGCGGTAGAGCTGGGCTTCTTCGACTTCCTTGGCCAGCGCCAAGGTTTCGGTGTAGCTGATGTCGCGCTGCTGCACCAGCTCGGTGTCGGCGATCAGCTCTTTGCCCTGGGGCGTGCGCAGGCGAAACTTCAGGCGCGAGCGCAACTGAAACTCACGCACTTGCCCCGAGACGTTCAAGCCGACCACAACTTTCTCGCGCCCCTCAGAGATCAAGTCCAGCACCACATCCACGCGGTGGAATTGACTGGCATCGGTCACGACCCGCACGCCGTCGCTGCTGGCCAAGCTGCGTTGCAGCTCTTGCGCCAGTTCGGAAATGCTTTTGGCATCGACCGCCAGCACCGAGCTGGCCGGTGCGTTCAGGTAAACGCTGTGAAAGGCCAACTCCGGCACCTGCCGCAGCTGGAAACCACAGGCCGACAGCGCCAGCACAGGCAGCGCCGCCAACAGCAAGCGGCGGGCAGAGACTGGCGCGGCAGCGCGCGAGGGTTGAGCGCGGTGGGTCACGTCAAACCACCACATTGACCAAGCGGCCCGGCACGACAATGACCTTTTTGGGTGCCGCGCCGTTGGCTTGTTTGATGAACACTTCCGAGGCCAGTGCGGCGGCTTCGATGTCAGCCTTGCTGGCCGTGGCGGGCACAACCACCGCGCCGCGCAGCTTGCCGTTGATTTGCAGTACCAGCTCGATTTCATCTTTCACCAGCGCGGCAGCATCCACTTGCGGCCAGGGGGCGTCAAGCAACTCGCCGTAGATGGCGGCGTAGCCCAAGTCGCTCCACAGGGCGTGGGCGATGTGCGGGGTGGCCGGGTACAGGCAGCGCAGCAGCAGGCCAAAACCTTCGGCCAGCGCGGCTTGGTCGGCGGCGCTGCCGTCGCTCTTGAAGTCTTCCAGGGCGTTAATCATCTTCATCGCGCCGGAGACCACGGTGTTGTATTGCATGCGCTGGTAGTCGTAGTCCACCTGCTTGAGCACGGTGTGCAGCTCCAAGCGCAGCGCCTTGGCGGCCTTGCCAAAGTCGGCACTGGCCTGGGCTTGCGCGCCACCGATGCCCGCTGCGGCGAGCTTGACGCCGAAGTTCCAGACCCGGCGCAAAAAGCGGTAGCTGCCTTCGACGGCGGCGTCGTTCCACTCCAGCGTGGCTTCGGGCGGGGCGGTGAACATGGTGTACAGGCGGGCGGTGTCGGCACCGTATTTTTCGATCAGCTCTTGCGGGTCAATGCCGTTGTTCTTGGACTTGGACATGGTGCCCACGCCTTCGTAGTCGATGGCGGTGCCCACGGGCAGATCGCCGACCGGGTTGATGAGGCGCGCGCCCACCACCTTGCCGGCGTCGTTCAGCACATGCTCCACGTCAGACGGCCAGAAGTATTCTTTGCCGCCCTTATCGGTGCGGCGCGAATAGATGTGGTTCAGCACCATGCCTTGGGTCAGCAGCTTGGTGAAGGGCTCATCGACCTTGACCAGCCCCAGATCGCGCATGACCTTCGTCCAGAAACGGGCGTAGAGCAAGTGCAGGATGGCGTGTTCGATGCCGCCGATGTACTGATCCATCGGCATCCAGTAGTCGGTGCCTTCAGCCACCATCTTCTGGTCGTTGCGGGCGTCGCAGTAGCGCATGAAGTACCAGGACGAATCGACAAAGGTGTCCATCGTGTCGGTTTCGCGCCGGGCGGGTGCGCCGCAGCAGGGGCAGGCGACGTGGAGGAAGTCCTCGCGCTTGTTCAGCGGGTTGCCCGAGCCGTCGGGCACGCAGTCGATGGGCAGCACCACCGGCAGGTCTTGCTCGGGCACTGGCACCGAGCCGCAGTTGTCGCAGTGGATGATGGGGATGGGGGTGCCCCAGTAACGCTGGCGGCTGATGCCCCAGTCGCGCAGACGCCATGTGGTCTTTTTTGCACCCAAGTCTTGGGCGGCCAGCAGTTCGGCCACTTTGGTGACGGCGGCTTTGTAGCTCAGGCCGTCCAGCTCGCCGGAGTTGACGCAAACCAGCGCGCCGGTCTTGTCAGCATACCAGTCGTGCCAAGTGGTGGCATCGAACACCAGCGCAGTCACCGCGCCGGAAGCACTGGCTACGGCAGCTTCCGGCACGGGGCATACCCTTACGCCGGAATCCGCCGCAGCCAGTGCTTCTTGAGCATCGCCCGGCGCTTTAGCTGTGCTGGGTACGGGAGTCAGCGGCGTAGCGGAGGATGCGGCGGGTGCGGCAGTGGAAGGCGTAAGGGTATCCCCCGTGCCGCCCGCTGCCGTACCCGTTGCGTCCGCAGCGGCAAAACCCACCACCTGCTTGATCACGATCCCGTACTTCAGCGCAAAAGCAAAGTCGCGTTCGTCGTGGGCAGGCACACCCATCACTGCGCCGTCGCCATACGACATCAGCACGTAGTTGCCGACCCAGACCTCGACCTGCGCGCCCGTCAGCGGGTGCGTCACGAACAAACCTGTGGGCTGGCCCTTCTTTTCTTGGGTGGCCAGCTCGGCTTCGGTGGTGCCGCCCTGGGCACATTCGGCAATGAACGCAGCCAAGGCCGGATTGGTCGCCGCCGCATGCACGGCCAGCGGGTGTTCGGGGGCCACGGCGCAGAACGTCACGCCCATGATGGTGTCGGCACGGGTGGTGAAGACGTAGAGCTTGCCGTCTTGAATCGGCACGCCGTTGGCGTCCTGAATTTGGTGCGGGAAGGCAAAGCGCACGCCTTCGGACTTGCCGATCCAGTTTTCTTGCATCAAGCGTACACGCTCGGGCCAGCCGGACAGGTAGTTTTTGTCCTCGGGGTCGGCCACGGCGGACAGCAATTCGTCGGCGTACTTGACGATGTTCAGGTAGTAGCCCGGAATCTCGCGCTTTTCCACGGGCGCACCTGAGCGCCAGCCCTTGCCGTCAATCACCTGCTCGTTGGCCAGCACAGTCTGATCGACCGGATCCCAGTTGACGACCTGGGTGCGACGCTCGGCGATACCGGCTTCGAGCATCTTCAAAAACAACCACTGGTTCCACTTGTAGTACTCGGGGTCACAGGTGGCGATTTCACGGCTCCAGTCCACGGCCAAACCCATCGCCTGCATCTGCTTTTTCATGTAGGCGATGTTTTCGCGCGTCCACTTTTCGGGCGGCACGCCGTTTTTGAGCGCGGCGTTTTCAGCGGGCAGGCCAAAGGCATCCCAACCCATAGGCATCAAGACGTTGTAGCCGTTCATGCGCAGGTAGCGCGTGAGCATGTCGTTGA
>CALMOI010000062.1 GCA_937871735.1 uncultured Comamonadaceae bacterium | reverse complement strand
AATGACCGGTGACAAATGGCGGCGGCCAAAGCCAAAAGTAGCGTTGATGCGCAGCAGGCCGTGCGGCACGGCAGCACCCGCGCTCAAGGAGCGCTCCAAGCCCTCAATCTCGCGCAAGATGCGTCCGCCCTCTTCCAGGTAACGCTCGCCTTCAGGGGTCAAGCTGAGTCGGCGCGTGGTTCGGTTGAGCAGGCGCACGCCCAGCCGCTGCTCCAGTTGCGCCAGCCTGCGGCTGACGGCGGGCGGGGTCACGCCCAGTTCCAACGCTGCCGCCGCAAGGCTGGGTTGCCGGGCCAAGATGGCAAAAAAGTGGAGGTCTGATGCGTCGTTCATTCGTGTCTATTTTGAACGAATGAATTACTTTTGCCACCATTGATGCGGTGAAGTTCAGCTCGTACCATGCAGCTCCCCTCAACGCCGAACGCCCTCAGATGCTGCAACTTGCCCTTCCCGAACTTGTGATGATGTTGAGTCTGGGCGCAGCATTGGGCTTTTTCGGCGGGCTGTTTGGGATTGGCGGCGGCATCATCGCCATTCCGCTGCTGGTGTTGGGGTTTGGTTTAGACCAAGCCGTGGCGCAAGGAACGGCCTTGGTCATGATGGTGCCGAACTTGCTGATCGCGTGGTGGCGCTACAGCCAACGGCACCCAATTGCGCTGACAACGGCCATGCAAATCGGCCTCTTGGCCTGCTTCACCACTTGGCTGGTGGCGCATGTGGCCACGCGCCTGCCGCCCGAACTCATGCGCACCATGTTCAGCGTGTTTTTGCTGCTGTTGTCGCTGAGCATGTTGATGCAAACGCCCAGCACGGACACCGCCGCCACACTCGCACGCCAGCCCCGCGACTTGCGCTTGATGCCGCTGGTGGGCATCGTCGGGGGCAGCAGCATGGGCTTGCTCGGCATAGGCGGCGGGCTGGTGGCGACGCCGATTTTCAACGGCTGGTTTGGTCAAAAGCAGACCATCGCGCAAAGCCTGTCATTGGCCTTGGTTGCACCCAGTTCCATCATTGCGCTGCTCACTTACAGCGGGGCGCAACGGGTGGATTGGGCGCTGGGTCTGCCCTTGGCGGTGGGCGGCTTGTTCACCGTGTCCGCCGGGGTGGCCGTGGCCCACCGCTTGCCAGAAAAGCAAATGCGCGCCGCCTTCGCATGGATGCTGCTGGGCACGGCAGTTTGGCTGCTGCTCAAACCGCTGCTGTTGAAGTGACGCGCTGGCAGACTCGCCCGCTTACTTCATCGCCTCGGCTGGGCGGCGTGATTTGACGTAGGCATCGGTGGGCTGGTAGTTTTTGCCGTCGGCGTAACGCCATTGCGTCATGGTGCCTTTGCCGCCGCGCACGTCCAGCTTGCCGACAAACGCACCCATCGTGGACTGCTGGTCAATGGCGCGGAACTCTGCCGGGCCGAACGGCGTGCTGAATTGCAGGCCGCGCAAGGCCGTCACCAACTTTTCGTTATCGGTGGTTTTGGCTTTGCGGATGGCGGCAAAAATGGCCTGCATGGAGGCGTAACCCACCACCGAACCCACTTTCGGGTTCTCGTGGTACTTCTTGTAGTAGTTGGCGGCGAAGGTGCCGTGCTCTTTGCTGTCGATCTGATCCCACGGGTAGCCGGTCACGATCCAGCCTTTGGGCGTTTCGTCTTTCAGCACGTCCAAGTATTCCGGCTCGCCCGAGAGCATCGACACCACCGGGGTTTTCGGGAACACGCCGCGCTGGTTGCCCTCGCGCACCAAGCGCGCCAAGTCAGCCGCAAAAGTCACGTTGAAGATCGCATCAGGCTTGGCGGCCATCAACGCGCTCAACGTGCTGCCCGCTTCCAGCTTGCCTTGGGCGGGCCACTGTTCAGCGACAAATTCCACGTCGGGGCGCTTGGCTTTCAGCAGTTCTTTGAAGCTGGCGACGGCGCTTTGGCCGTACTCGTAGTTGGGCGCGATGGTCGCCCAACGTTTGGCGGGCAGCTTGGCGGCTTCTTCCACCAGCATGGCCGCTTGCATCCAGGTGCTGGGGCGCAGGCGGAAGGTGTAGCGGTTGCCTTTGTCCCACACGATGGCGTCTGACAGCGGCTCGCTGGCCACGAAAACGCGGTGGTTTTTAGCGGCATGGTCGGCCAGCGCCAAGCCGACATTGCTCAAAAAGCCGCCCGCCAGCACATCTACTTTTTCTTTGGTTGAAAGTTCAACGGCGTGGCGCAGCGCTTCTTCGGGCTTGCCGCCATCGTCGCGGGTGATGACTTCCACCTTGCGGCCCAGCAAACCACCGGCAGCATTGACCTCTTCCACCGCCAGTTGCCAGCCTTGTTTGTAGGGCTGCGTGAATTGCGGAATGGCGGAGTAGCTGTTGATCTCGCCAATTTTGATCGGCGCAGTACCTTGCGCCCCCACGGCTGAGGCCACCAAGGCCAGAGCGGCTATCACAGATTGCTTCATGTCGGCTCCAGAAAAACCCGGTTACTGTAGCAGCCGCCTTGTGTGGCGCTCGGCGTTTTCTGCGCAGGCTGCGATGTCTTTATGACCAAAAAGCATATATCAACAACCAATAAATCGTTGGTTTCAACATAAAACGGCTTTACAGTCGCCGCCATGCATGATGTGGCGTTTATTTTTGCGGGTTTCTTTGTTGGACTGATCGTCGGTCTGACGGGCGTGGGCGGCGGCTCGTTGATGACGCCGATCTTGATCTTCTTCTTTGGCATCAAGCCTTATTTGGCGGTGGGGACGGACTTGCTGTTCGCCTCGTTCACCAAAATGGGCGGCACGATCAGCTTTGCGCGCCAGCGGCTGGTGCCGTGGCGCGTGGTGCGGCAGTTGTGCATCGGCAGCATTCCGGCTTCGATGCTGACGCTGTACGTGCTGCACAGCGTCGGCCCGGCGGATCCGGTGGTCGAGCGTGTCATGAAAACCACGCTCGGCGCGGCCTTGCTGCTGACGGCGGCGGCCACCTTGTTCAAGGCCATGCGCAGCAAACAAGCACCGCGCAGCGTGGCTGATGGCAATTTGGCCGAAGCCACCAGCCCGCGCCACTGGGCGCTGCCGATTTTGTTTGGCGCGGTGATCGGCACGCTGGTCACACTGACATCGGTGGG
>CALMOI010000061.1 GCA_937871735.1 uncultured Comamonadaceae bacterium | reverse complement strand
CACCATGCTCAGTACCAGCGCTGAGGCCAACGGGATGAAGTATTCGCGGCCAAATAGGCTAAATCTGAAGTCGCCCGGCAGTTTACCCAGTCCCATTTTTTGCAGCCAGCTGTGCAGCCCGTTGAACAGCAGCAGGGCCAGGAAGATGACGATCAGCCAGCGGATCATGGTGTTGGCCTACAGCGCGTGGCAGCGGTCGCCGTGGGCAAAGCCGCGTGCGGCCCAGGGCTCGCCGGTGCAAAAGCCCACTACTTTGAACAGCTCGCCCATTTCATGCTCGGCCAGCAGTTTGTGGGCCATGATGCGTTCGGGGGTGCTGGCGCGTTCCAGCGCGTCCACCAAGCCGCAGTTCAGCAAAAAGCGGCCTTGGCTGGTGTAGCCCAGCACGTTCAAGCCCGCATCCTGCCCGGCCAGCGCCACGCCGGTGAAGTTGACGTGGGCGGTGATGTCTTTCAGGCCCACGTCGGCCAGCGGGTTGTCGTCGGATTTGTGCAGGCGGTGGCACATCACCGTGCCCATGTGGCGCTGCTGGTGGTAGTACTCGCCTTCAGGAAAGCCATAGTCAATAAAGAAGGCCGCGCCGCCTTTGCCGCCTTGGCGCACGCTGGTCAACAGCCGGTCGGCCAGCGTGGCGATGAAGGCTTCGCCTTGCGGGTGGATTTCAGTCAGGTAGTTGTGCGGGCCGGGAATGCGGATGGGCGGGCGCAAGTCGGTGGGGCGGTCGGCCCAGGCCAGCGCGCCCTGCTCTAGCGCCACGCCGCGCTCGTGCCACACGCCATCAGCGTCGCTGCCATAGCGCGCCAGCAGTTTGACGGGCATCGCGTCCAGCACTTCGTTGCCGACGATCACGCCTTGCATCGCCTCGGGCAGCGCGTTCAGCCACTGCACTTTGGGCGCGTGCGCGGCCAGCGCGGCTTGCTGGCGTTCGCGCAGCGTGCCCGACAAATCGACGATGGTGTAGCGGCGCACGCGCTCGCCCAGCGCGTCCAGCAACTGACTGGCCAGTGCGCCCGAGCCTGCGCCGAATTCCCAGACTTCGTCGGTGCCGGTGGCATCCAAGGCTTCGGCCACTTGCGCGGCCAGCACTTGGCCGAATAAGGGCGAGAGTTCGGGCGCGGTCACAAAGTCGCTGCCGGACGCGGGCATTTGCCCGAACTTGGGCAGGCGGTTGGCGTAATAGCCCAGCCCCGGCGCGTACAGCGCCAGCGCCATGAACTGGTCAAAGCCGATCCAGCCGCCAGCGGCTTCCAAAGCCCGCACGATTTCATGGTGCAAGGCGGTCGTTAAACTTGGGTGTTCTGTCATCGCCCCGGATTGTCCCTGAATGTCTCGCCCTGCTCTTGCTTCGTCTGCCGCTGTTGGTTTGCCCGTCCGCCCCCGCGTGGTGCTGGTGACGGGCGCGGCGCGGCGGTTGGGCCGTGAAATCGCGCTGACGCTGGCGGCGGGCGGCTGGCAAGTGGCGGTGCATTACCGGGGTTCGGCGGATGACGCACAGCAAACCGCCGCCGATTGCGCCCGCTTGACCCCCGGCGCTGCCGCCTTCCAAGCCGACTTGGGCGACGAAGCCGCCGTGCGCGCCCTGCTGCCGCAGGTGGTGGCCGCGCTGGGCCAAGTCGATGCGGTGGTCAACAACGCCTCCACCTTCGAGCACGACGACGCGGCCAGCTTCAGCTACGCCGCGCTCGACAAGCATTTGCATGGCAACACCGGCGCGGCCATTTTGTTAGCGCAAGCCCTGCATCAGCACCTGCGCCAACGCGCCGCTGCGGGCGAAACCGAAGCACGCGGCGCGGTGGTGAACTTGCTCGATCAAAAGCTCTGGAACCCCAACCCGGATTTCTTGAGCTACACCCTGTCCAAAGCCGCGCTAGAAGCCGCAGGCACGCTGCTGGCGCAAGCCTTGGCCCCGCGTGTGCGCGTGGTGGGCGTTGCGCCCGGCCTGACGCTGACCAGCCACATGCTGAGCGACGCGCAGTTTCAGGCGCTGCACACCTTGAGCCCGCTGGGCCGCTCGTCCACCCCGGAAGACGTGGCCGCCACCGTGAAGTTCGCGCTGGACAACCGCGCCATCACCGGCACCACGCTGCTGGTCGATGGCGGCCAGCACCTGATGAAATTTGAGCGCGATTTTTCGCTGATGTGACCCCCTTCCCTCCTGGATTGGCAAAGCGCCATCCGGGCAACCGACACCGACTAGGCACTGACAAGGCAGCTATGGCCCACCCTACCTCTGGCACCCAAATTTTGACGCTCACCGGCCTGCGCTTTGATGCCAACTTGGGCATCTTGGAGCAAGAAAAATCTGCGCCCCAGCCCATCCAAGTCGATGCGCAGCTCAACCTCGGCCCGCAGCCGCTGCTGCCGCACGACGATGACATCAGCCACGTGCTGGACTACCGCAAAGTGCGCCGCATCATCATTGACGAATGCACCGCCGAACACGTGAACCTGCTGGAAAGCCTGATCGGCAAACTGGCGCACCGCCTGATGCAACTGCCCGGCGTGCTGGGCGTGCGCGTCAAAATTGCCAAACTCGAAATTTTTGACGACTGCGAAGTGGCGATTCGGGTTGAAACCGGGCAGTGGTAAGCACCGCTGCCGCCCGCACCCCGCACACATCACGCACACATCACGCATCCAGCCCTCGCCACCCACGCGCCCTGAACTCTGAGCCTTTCATGACCACCGACACCACCACCTCTTGGATCGACGAAGCCGCTACCGCTGCGACCGCCGAAGCCGATGCCGCCGCCAAAGCCACCGTCAAAATCGAACGCGAAACCCACAAGCTGGAAAAGCGCCTGTGCCGCCAAGTCGGCCAAGCCATCATCGACTTCAACATGATTGAAGAAGGCGACAAGGTGATGGTGTGCATGTCGGGCGGCAAAGACAGCTACGGCATGCTCGACATCTTGCTCAAAATGAAGGCCCGCGCGCCCATCAACTTCGAGCTGGTGGCGGTGAACCTCGATCAAAAGCAACCCGGCTTCCCGGAGCACATCCTGCCCGAGTACTTGAAGCAAGTCGGCGTGCCGTTCCATATCGAGAACCAAGACACTTACTCCATCGTCAAAGACAAAATCGCGCCCGGCAAAACCATGTGCAGCCTGTGCAGCCGCCTGCGCCGGGGCATTTTGTACCGCGTGGCGCGCGAGCTGGGCTGCAACAAACTGGCCCTGGGCCACCACCGCGACGACATGCTGCAAACCTTCTTTCTGAATATGTTCTTTGGCGGCAAGCTCAAAGGCATGCCACCCAAATTGACCAGCGACAACGGCGAATTCATCGTGATTCGCCCGCTGGCCTATGTGGCAGAAAAAGACCTGATCCGCTGGGCCACGCACCGCCAATTCCCGATCATTCCGTGTACGTTGTGCGGCAGCCAAGAGAACCTGCAACGCCTGCAAATCGGCAACATGCTGCGCGAGTGGGACAAGAAATTCCCAGGCCGCTTGGAAACCATGTTCACCTCGCTGCAAAACGTCGTGCCCTCGCATTTGATGGACGCGCAGCAGTTCAACTTCAAAGACTTGCAAGTCACCGGCATCGCTGATGAAGACGGCGACAAAGCGTTTGATGAGGAAGAGTTTCCCGTCGCCAGCAGCGCCAACTTGCCGGGCGTGCAGGTGGTGCAACTGGGCTGAACCCCGCACAACACCGCGTCACACGCAAGCCGGGGCAGTCAGGCCACAATGGCAGCACCATGCCTGAACTGCCCATCCTCCCCGCTTATCCCGCTCCTACTGCTTACACCGATGCCGCCGCTGCGCTGGCGCAGGTGCAGGCGCTGTACCAACTCAGCATCAACCATCTGCGGCAAGCCATGCGCTGCTTTGTGGCGGGCCAGCCGCTGCCCGGTCAAAGCGATCCAGCGGTGCCGCAGCGGGTGCGCGCTTGCTACCCGGTGGTGCGACTGCACGCGCGCAGCAGCGGCCCTTTTGCACCGCACAGCGAATCGCATCTGAGCTACGGCTTTGTGGCCGAGCCCGGCCACTACGCCACCACGCTGACGCGCCCTGACCTCTACGCCGATTACTACCTAGAGCAGTTCCGCCTGCTGCTGGCCAACCACGGCGGCTCGCTGGAAGTGGACGTGAGCACCCAGCCCATCCCCGTGCATTTCAGCTTTGCCGAACATGACCACGTCGAAGGCGACATGAGCGCCGAGCGCCGCCAGCTCATGCGCCATGTGTTCGACCTGCCCGACTTGGCCGCGATGGACGACCGCATCGCCAACGGCACGCACATGGCGGCCCCCGGCGAGCCGCAACCGCTGTCGCTGTTCACCGCGCCGCGCGTGGACTACTCGCTGCACCGCCTGCGCC